>JADJNH010000006.1:300000-463299 GCA_016714365.1 Candidatus Vicinibacter affinis
CTCATTTAATTGAAAATACAGAGGAAAAAGAAAGTTCGGTATTGTTGATGCAGCAACCTTCCTAGTCAATCGTGTATTTGAAATTATTCAATACTTTTGAACCATGAATCTCTATGAATTTTTTTGTCTTTTTCATCCAATAACTCCGGATGAATTCCAAATCATGGAAGACCAATTTGTTCACATTCATTCCAAAAAAGGAACTTTTCTCACACGGAGTGGAGAAATTCAAAAGAATCTCTATTTCGTGCAATCCGGATATCAGATGTCTTATTTTGAGACTGAAGAAAAATCTACCGTCATGGCTTTTACCTATTCTCCCGGGCTTTGTGCCATACCGGATTCATTTTTCAATCAGACCCCTGCGCGCTATGACTTATGTTGTCTGACGGACAGTGAGTTTAGTGTGATCAGTCGAGATAAACTTGAAAAAATTTTTGATCGTTCGCAAAACATTGAGCGATTGTTCAGAAAAATGACTGAACAAATACTTTGCGGATTAATTGAGCGTCACCTGGAGCGCAATACTTTAAATATGGAGGAACGATTTCTGAAATTTTGTAAGAGAAGTCCTCACTTGCTGAATGTCATCCCGCATAAATATTTAGCATCCTATTTAGGTATTGACCCCACCAACTTCAGCAAATTATTCAACAGTGTCAAGATCTAAACTTGGTATAAACCAAGATGCATTCCATTTCTTATGCAGAATTTTGCAAAAAAAAAAGATGCAGCCCAATTGGTTAAATAAGAATGAATACCCATTTGCCGAAAAATATTTCAGTTTAAATGGTCAACAAATGCATTATGTAGATGAAGGAGTCGGAGTCCCCATCCTATTTGTTCATGGCACTCCATCCTGGAGTTTTGATTTTCGAAATCAAATCAAGTTTCTCTCCAAAAATTATCGTTGCATTGCTCCGGACCACATTGGATTTGGACTTTCAACCAAACCAGCAAACTACCCTTATGAAACAATCCATCATGCAGGCACGCTTGATGCATTTATACAACATCTAAATCCAGGACCATTTCATTTGGTGGTGCATGATTTTGGAGGACCTATTGGATTGAACTTCGCAATCAACCATCCTGAATTGATTAAATCAGTAACAGTTTTGAACTCCTGGTTGTGGAACAGTGAAAGTGATCCTGACTTCCAACGTTTTTCCAAAATATTAAAAAGTCCATTGCTCCCCTTTTTATACAAATACCTAAATTTTTCACCTTACTATTTACTGCCAAATTCTTTTGGGGATAAAAAGTTATCCCGTTCATTGCATGGGCAATATACCGGTCCATTTAAAAAATGGAGTGAACGCAAAGGCCCGTTGGCTTTTGCACATTCTTTGTTGAATGACCAAAAATGGTTTGATGAATTATGGGCTCGTGTAGGCCAAATTTCCGGATTACCATCATTGTTTATCTGGGGGATGAAGGATTCATTTATAAAACCAAGTTATCTTGAAAAATTTCTAAAAGAATTTAAGCATGCAGAAGTTGTAAGGTTCCCAAGTTGCGGTCACTTTCCGCAAGAGGAAGAGGCAGAAAAAGTTAGTCAAACCATGCTTGACTTTTATTCCAAATTATAAGATACCCATCAGTTGATTTCAAAAATAAATCGCAGCAAACACTTTATGAATATACAATTAGAATTCAAATTTTATCTGTAGAATTCTAAGCTAAAAAAGTGGCTGGAGAAATAATCCTAATTATTCGAGTGGAACAATGCATTTATTTTGTCCACCAATTCGCCGGCAATTCTCTCTTGTGCCTCCAGAGTTGAGGCGCCAATATGAGCGCTGGTGCAAATTTTCGGATGATGGATCAAGGCTTCTTTAATGTGAGGTTCATTTTGAAACACATCCAGGCCCGCAGCAGAAACTTTTCCTGAATCCAATGCATTGAGCAAGGCGTCTTCGTCGATATTTTCACCTCTGGAAGTGTTGACTACGAAACATCCTTTCTTCATGATTGCAAATTCATCCTTTCCAAGCAGTGCCGATCCGGTATATGGCGTATGTAAACTTACGTAATCAGCCAGAGGCAAACCCTCTTCGCGGGAGACCATCTGAAGTTGGATTTCAACTTCCTGAGTTCCCAATTTAATTTTTAAAATTGCCTTTTCGACATATGGATCATTTACGATTACGGTCATTCCCATTGCAGTGGCCATCTTAGCCAACTCAGATCCAATTCTTCCGAAACCCAAGAGCAACAATGTTTTTCCCTGTAGTTCAGAGCAAGTGGACCATTTCTTTTTCAATGCAGAAAATTGATCTCCTCCTGAAAATTGTCTGTTGGCGTCCTGCAAGCCGCGTGTAATGGAAAGCAAGTGGGCCATGGCCAGTTCGGCGACAGAGCGCGAAGAAGCAGCCGGTGTATTTATTACCGCAATTCCTTTTTCTTTTGCATAACTCACGTCAATGTTATCCATGCCCACTCCACCGCGCGCAATAAATTTCAATCCGGGACAAACATCCATAAGTTCCTGACGCACTTTTGTCGCTGAGCGGACGATGATGCCCTGGTAATCCTGTAATTTTTGAGATAATTCCTCCTGTGGGATTTTTTGCGTATCCACCTCGAAGCCAAGAGATTTCAAGGCGTTGACCCCACTCTCTTCCATTCCATCATTGATCAATATTTTCCAGCTCATGGTGTAAAATTAAAAAAGGAACCCAAAATTTGGATTCCTTTTCGTTTGCGTTTATATTTTTTAAACTATTTCTTGTTTCTTTTGGCTTTAGCCTGGTTAACCACTTTTTGCATTTCCTGTTCTAAGGTAATGGCAATATCTGAGTGACCAGCCTGTACTGCAAAATCTCTGGCTGTCCTGCCTTCTTTACTTTCATTCATGACGTTGGCTCCTGCAGCAAGAATTAAATCAACACATTCCCTGTTGCCACCTTTTGCAGCAAACATCAATGCGTCCTGTCCATCCACAAGCGTTTTTGCGGAAGCACCTTTTTTAAGCAATACGCTAACCATTTCAGCATCCGCTCTTACAGCAGCGTAGGATAAAGGAGTCAGCCTCTGCCCTTCACTGGTAAATGGAGCATTGACGTCTACATCCGATTTTTGCACAGATCGAATGTCTTTCTTTTCTATGGCAGTCTGATAATTATTCTGACCAATAAGAAATGAAACGGAAACAAACATGGCTAACAAGGAAAAAAGCAATTTTGACAACATGATTTTTATTTTTTTTGATATTAAGTCTGACCTACTCGGATAAGACCCCACAATATTAAGAAATGCTGCTTATTGTATCTACTCTTTGGACTTTTTTCTTTTTTGAAAGTTGTGTCGCACCCATCGAGGTTGATAAAATTTCACCAAATTATATTTTGTAAATTGAAAATAAATAATTTAATTTAAAAATATGAGCTTTATAATATAATAGTTTTCAAAATAAGATATTGAAAATTATTTAACTGATCTTGTTCCAACTCAAACCATCTTCTTCGGTGCTCAACAGTTTTCTCAACAATTGATTGGCCGGGTGAGATAACAATGGGTCTCTTTCCAGAACAGCTTCGGCCAGTTTTCGGGCTGCAATGAGAATATGGTTGTCCCTTACCACATCTGACACTTTCAGCTCCACCAGTCCGCTTTGTCTGGTGCCACTCAGGTCTCCGGGGCCTCTCAGACGCAGATCTTCTTCAGCAATTTTGAATCCATCATTGGTTTGACACATAATGTCCATGCGGGCTTTGGATTCTACCCCCAGACGGTCTGCTGTCATCAGAATGCAATAGGATTGTTCCGCTCCACGCCCTACCCTACCTCTCAGCTGGTGCAATTGAGACAATCCAAAACGCTCGGCATTTTCGATGACCATCACGCTGGCATTAGGCACATTTACCCCTACTTCGATCACGGTTGTAGCAACCATGATGTGGGATCTCCCCTCAGAAAATCTCCTCATCTCCATATCCTTGTCTGCGGGCTTAAGTTTGCCATGGACGACACTGATCCGGTATTGAGGCAAAGGGAAGAAAGTCAGGAGTTTTTCATATCCCATCTGAAGATTTTCAAGATCCACCTTTTCAGATTCTTCAATCAGCGGATACACAATGTAAATCTGACGCCCTTTGGCAATTTCTTCCCGCATGAATCTGATCAGCTCACTTCGGTGAATGTCCTTAATCTGCCTGGTATAAATCTCCTTACGGTTTGGTGGCAGTTCGTCTATCACCGAAACTTCCAGGTCCCCGTAAATGGTCATGGCCAAAGTTCGGGGAATGGGAGTCGCGGTCATGACCAGAATATGGGGCGGTAGGTCTTTGGATTTGGCCCATAGTTTGGATCGTTGCGCCACACCAAACCGATGTTGTTCATCGATGACTACCAAACCAAGATTATTGAATTTAACCTTATCTTCAATTAATGCGTGCGTACCGATGGCAAATGCAATTTGACCCGATTCAAGTCCTTCAAGGGCTTCGCGCCTGTCCTTGCCTTTAACTGTTGAAGTCAGCAAACAAATTCTTATAGACAATCCATTCAGCAGGTCTTTGAAAGATTTAAAGTGTTGGTTGGCCAATACTTCAGTGGGCGCCATGATGCAAGCCTGAAATCCATTTCCTGCGGCGATCAGCATGATCATTAATGCAACAATGGTTTTACCGCTTCCTACATCCCCTTGCAGTAAGCGATTCATTTGTTTTCCGGACTTGAGATCGTGGTGGATTTCGCGGATGACACGTTTTTGGGCTTCTGTTAATTGAAAAGGCAATTTCTCCTGATAAAACTGATCAAAAAGTTCACCCAATAGTTGAAATTTGAATCCACCACCCACGAGGTGACGCTGGATTTTGGCCGAGATGATTTTGAGTTGAAAACTGAGGAGCTCTTCAAACCTGAATCGCTCCTGTGCCTTCCTTATTTGGTCCTGATGAGTGGGAAAATGAATCAGTCGAAGACTTTCCTGCCTTCCCAAAAGTTTGAATTTGGTGCGAACGTATTCAGGAAGATTTTCTTCAACGGCCTGAAGGTCAAATGATGCAAAAGCCGACTCTACAATTCTCTTGATGCCCTTACTGTCCAGGCCAGCAGCAGCCAATGCTTCTCCACTGGAATAGACCGGTTCGAACCGAGCTGCATTGGGCTTGATCTGGGTGGGGTCATATTCCTCAAACTCAGGATGAGAAATACTAAAACCATAGGCTGATTTCTGCACTTTGCCATAAATCTGGTAGGTCTTTCCGGCTAAAAAATGGTCCTCCACCCATTTTTGTGACCTAAACCAAACCAATTCAAGAGCTCCGGTAGCATCTTTGACAGCAGCAACCAACGGTTTACCTCTTCCCTGACCACGATCCCCCATGCGTATCGCCTGAACCCTCAATTGGACCCATTGTCCGTCGAATTCAATGTCTTTGATCTGGTGTATCTGAGTTTTATCAATGTATCGAAATGGGAAATAGAATAGCAAGCCTTGTACATCCTGAATGTTTAGCTGTTTGCGCAGGAGTGCACCCCTTTGAGGGCCTACCCCTTTCAGATATTCAATCGCACTGTCGGGTTTAAGAAAACTCATTTTATTTCTGCGTGCAAAATAAGCTTAAGCCTTAGACAAATTACAAATTTCGGGTATGAATTTGATTATTCCCTACCTTTACGCATCCAATAACAATACCCTTTAGAGAAATTCGTTAAATCCGATATCATGGAAACCATAAGACAAAAACAGGTTGCTGAGTTGATTCGAAGGAATTTCAGTATGGTCCTTTCTTCTGAGGGAAAGTACATTTATGAAGACGCTATGGTTACGGTTACCGGTGTTAAGATGAGTCCGGACATGAGCCTTGCCAAAATTTATGTATCCATTTACAATTATGAGAACAAACAGGAGGTGATCCTGATGATGGAAGAGCACTATGCACGTTTAAAACAGGCGATGCATCAAAGGTTGAAGAAACAGCTTCGACTTATGCCTGAGTTTCGTTTTTACCTGGATGAAACGCTGGACGAAGTATATCGTCTGGAGGCACTGTTTAAGAAACTCCATGAAGAAAAGCAATTCGGAGAAGAGTAATTGTTTTACCCATTTATTTTATTCAATAGCATCCATCTTCTGATTCAAGTTAAAGAATCATTTATAAATTATTCATGAATTTTGGTTGGATATTAGATTTCAAAAAATTGAAAGCAAATTTTTTTGAATTAAAATCATGAACGGATAAAAGCCAATGTTGGTTTTTAAAAAACCAAATAACATTTTCTGGGTCAAGTCAAAAATTTGGGGAGAAACCAGTTTTGCGGACCCCGTTTTTCACTAAAGTTGTCCTAAGTTCCATCCTTTTATTCACATTGTTCTTTTTTGTCTCTTAAGTAACTACATTTCAACTATCTGTAAACCAAGGTTTTTAGCTTGTCGTTTTAACTTCTTAATTTGATTTTCTTTAAACCCATCCATATATTTTTCGATTGGTATTGGGTTAAATTTAACCCTTTCTTTTATCATTTTATAAAAAATAGCCGCAATTTTTCTTGCAGTCGCAACAATTGCTTTTGGCGCCCCATTTTTTGCTTTTATACGATTATAAAACATCGCTAACCAATTTTTGCTACGCTGTATGGCAAACGCCGCCATTCTAAATATTTGACCTGCGTGGTTTTTCTTTTTTGGAATCCGACTACTTAATACTTTCCCTCCTGATATTTTATTATTCGGGGCTAAGTTTAACCATGATGTAAAGTGTTTTACCGTTGGCCATTTACTCATATCTAATCCGACTTCGCTTATAATTTCTATAGCATTTGTTTCCGTAATCCCAAAAATTTCTGCTAAATCCGTCCCCGTTAGTTCGTACAACATTTCCTTTCCGTTAAAATTCAAATTATTTTTATTACTCTTTTCTTTTTTTGGGGCTCCACAAATGTATCTACTCGGATTTTTCACGAAGATGCTCTTCTATTTTAGCATCGCATTCCTTTAGCTTAGCATGATAGAATTGATATATTGAATAACTTTGCTCTAGTTCAAAAACGTGTTCTTCTTTCCAAACCCCCGTTAAGGATTTTATAATACCCTCTTTTTTATGAGCTCTAATTCTACTATCGCAACAAGATGCTAATATCTCTGCGTTTCGTTCACCAGCTATGATGGATTTTATGATCTCTTGTCCAGATTTACCTGTAATATCCGCAATAACATGTTGTATTTTAATATTCATTTGTTCTAAAGCTTTATGCATCATGCGAATATGTGTAGCTGACATTTCAATTAAATTTTTCGATGACGCATATATGCTCTTAATTTACGAGTAAACTTATCGGGTTGAAAACTTGCAGATAATAATCCGCAACTGTGTAATTGACGTATCCAATCAGCATCGCTAACATCTGTTTTCTTTCCTCTTACATTTTTTACATGTTTAGCTGTAACTAATACAACATCAAAACCCGCATCTTCTAATACTAAAAATAAACTTACCCAGTAAATACCGGTAGCCTCCATAGCAACTGTATCTACTTTGCATTCTTTTAAAAACACAACTAGGGCGTGTAAGTCTTCAGTAAAGGCGCCAAAGGCTCTTATTGGTTTTTCAGTGGATTCAGGATTAACTGCTACATAATGTTCTTTGCTTGATATATCTATACCTGCCGCGTTAGGATAAATAATCGGAAATGCTTTTGTTTTTTTTTCTTTCATTTTCTTAAAATTTTAAAGTGAATAAAACGAAAGCAGTGTTAAGGTTCTGAGTAATTATCGTATAAGCTCTTAAACGGGGTTTCGCCAAAGGCGAACCACCAAAATGGATTGTCATTCAAAGAACACTACCAAACTTGATAAGGGGCTGCGAGCACCATAACAAAAAACGGTTTTTGTAAACACTGCTTTACATCTCGCAAGTTACTTTAAAGGATTGAGAGCGGAGCCGCTGTTATAAACTTGATACAAAAAAGAACCAAAAAAAATCAAGGCTGTTTTCATTTCTTAACGCTAAAACTGATCTAACCCATATAATGTATTAGAATTTCTATTCCAAGTCAAAGAAATTCAGCTTTCGCTGTTTCGTTAAATACAAGTATTTCCTCATGCCGCTTTCGCGGTTCCTTTCCTTGAAGCACTGTCGTGCTTCATTCCGCTTTGCGGAAATCGGTCAGTCATCCATTAGCTAATTAGCTAATTTTCAAATTCTCTAATTTCCTCGTTAGCCGCTTTCGCGGTTCCTTCACTTGAAGCACTGTCGTGCTTCATTCCGCTTTGCGGAAATCGTTCAGTCATCCAGTTATTAAGTTGCTTAATTTCTTCTTAATCCCTATAAAATTTACCCGACTCCATTTTCTGGCTGCATATAATGAAAGATCCCCAAACAAATGGGGATCACAAACACTACCCTAAATTTAGAAAAATGATTAGTTAGTTCTTCAAACAGGTCTTTGAAAATTGACCTGAACTATTTTTTTTAGTTCAGCCAGGAACTACAAACGTTTAAGTATTCCAAAACTCCACAACAATTGATTGTATTTATCGGCGTTTGGACCGAATCCATTTTGGTTCAGCATTCTTTTAAACTGGACATTCGTAAATACATTCATGTCCGGTCGTAAAACATAAGTTAATCTCGAACCCAAAATTAAATTAGCAAATGAATTGTCACTAAAACTATCGTCCTGGGTGAGTCCATGTATGTAGGATTTGTTATCCAGCAATGATTCTTTCGGAATATTCGAGATGCCCTGGGTCGAATTTTTATCTGCAGTTTCTTTTACAAAATCAAAACGGGTATCCACACAAGCCGTAATGGACATTCCTCCCGAAGAACTCATTTCCCAAGGTCCTGACTTCAACCATTTGAGATGAATGAGTACAGGAAGATCGATGAGTGAATAATTAGCCTGAACAAATCGTTTTTGGAAGTAGCCTGTTACCAGATTGCCATAAATATTTTTGATACCCGGTTTATTGCTTAGAAATGCATAAGTGACTCCTGTTTCCAGCAGCCACCTTTGATGATCGAAAAGGACAGATAATCCTCCGACATAAGCCGAGCCAATCGAATTCCTGGAAGCCAGGTTCAAATGGACATCTTTGGGTGTCGCAATAAAATTTATGCCTCCTCCTGCAAAACCCTGTATCCAATATGCGGTAGTTGCAGATTCAGCCATTTTTTTTATTCCCGGCAAGGCAAAGCTCACAGGTAAATCCATGATTGAAATACCCGATTGATGAGCACTTGCTGACAATGTTTCAAGTTGAATAAGCTCCCTCTTAATAATTTCATCAGACACTTCTGTAGCCGTGGAACCATCAGGAATCATTTCCTTGTGAGGACCAGCTGGCGGAGCTTCTATAACTTTGTCTATAGAAGATTCTGATTGAGAAGATTCTTCAGCGGGGAGGTTGGAAGGAAGGACTTCAGTGGTATTGTCCTCTGATTTATTTTTATCCAGTAAACTGCCTGGAATAATTTCTTTCGTGGCAACAGTCACACTTGCCTTGTGAGCGGAAGATTGTTTTTTGGGTGAGCGAATTTTTGTTGAGGAAGCTTTAGGTGCATTTACAAATTCTGTTTTAGTATTTTTAAGATTGGAATTCTTAATTTCAACAGATTCTTCAGCGGCAGATTTTTCGACAGATGCAATTCCCAAAGTTGATGAAGCCGTTTGACCGGAAGCGATCTTATTTTTTTCTGAACGATAATTGATTACTTCGGGTACCACAATACTGTCCACTGTCCAAATCAACAACAAGATAATGACGGATTCAAGAACGCGTGTCGTAAGAATTTTGCGACGACGCTGGCGAAATATGATTTGTTTTTGATGGTAGGCTTGCCATTCAGCACCCGGAATGTGTGTCTCTGCAGCCTTTAATTTTTCACGTATGGATTGATCAAAATTTTGATTGGCTTTGTCGGCTTCCTGTAACCGCCCTTTCATTGCAGACCAATCAGGTTTTACATCTTTTGGTGTATACTGATTCAAACTTTCTTTGATCCACTGATCAAACTGATTATTTTCCATGGTCCACATTTAAAAGTTCTCTAAGTTTTTGTCGTGCTTTAACCAGGTTTGATCGTGAAGTACTTTCTGTGATTCCAAGAATGTCCGCAATTTCTTTATGTGAATAACCTTCGATGATGTAAAGGTTGAATACTGACCTGTAGGTTAAGGAAAGTTTTTGAACTGCCTTCATCACTTCCTCCAAAGTGAGTGCATCAACAGGACTCGAAGAGCCATGATTGATGTGTTGTGCTTCGTCAAGATCAGTGGTTTGTCTTCTGCTTTTAGACCGGTAATAGTCTATGCTGGTATTGACCACAATACGTCTCATCCAGGCTGTCAGAGAAGTATTGGGAACATAGGAACTTATGTTGGTGAAGATCTTGAAAAAACCATCGTGAAGAATGTCCAGTGCATCTTCCTGATTGGCTGCATACCGCATACAGACTACCAGCAACTGCCTGTAATTGTCTTCATAGATTTTTTGCTGAGCCCACTCTTCCTTTCTGATACAGGCTTGTATCAGTTCGGATTCAGAAGATAATATGCTAAGGCTTAAGTCCATAAAGAATGGCTAAATAATTTAAAGGGATAACGCAGGATGAGGTGATTCGCTGCCTAAGGTAACACAAATTGAGTGTTAAATATTTTGGCTCAAGGTAAAAATTTGGGGAGGAACCGGTTTGGCGGACCCCGTTATTCATTAAAGTTGTCCTAAATTCCAACGTTTTATGATTGTTCTTTTTTGTCTTAATAAACCCATTCTATGCATTAGAATTTCTATTCCAAGTCAAAACACCTTCAAATACAAGCACTTCCTCGATTTTTCTCCTGCACCATAGAATCCACTATGATTTGTCAAAAAATCTTGCGGGAGCACTTGTCTTTTTTGGTCTTTTGCCTTTCATAACGAAACCCTAATGCATAGTATGGGTTAAAAAAAGAACCAAAAAAAATCAAGGCTGTTTTCATTTCTTAACGCTAAAATGAAAAAGGCCGGGATGAATTTCTCTTTCGATATCTATATGATGAGGTATCGAAATCTATTTTGGCTCAAGTCAAAAAATTAGGGAGGGACCGGTTTGACGGACCCCTATATTCACTAAAGTTGTCCTAAATTCCGGTTTATGATCATTGTTCTTTTTTGTCTCTTAAGTAACTACATTTCAACTATCTGTAAACCAAGGTTTTTAGCTTGTCGTTTTAACTTCTTAATTTGATTTTCTTTAAACCCATCCATATATTTTTCGATTGGTATTGGGTTAAATTTAACCCTTTCTTTTACCATTTTATAAAAAATAGCCGCAATTTTTCTTGCAGTCGCAACAATTGCTTTTGGCGCCCCATTTTTTGCTTTTATACGATTATAAAACATCGCTAACCAATTTTTGCTACGCTGTATGGCAAACGCCGCCATTCTAAATATTTGACCTGCGTGGTTTTTCTTTTTTGGAATCCGGCTACTTAATACTTTCCCTCCTGATATTTTATTATTCGGCGCTAAGTTTAACCATGATGTAAAGTGTTTTACCGTTGGCCATTTACTCATATCTAATCCGACTTCGCTTATAATTTCTATAGCATTTGTTTCCGTAATCCCAAAAATTTCTGCTAAATCCGTCCCCGTTAGTTCGTACAACATTTCCTTTCCGTTAAAATTCAAATTATTTTTATTACTCTTTTCTTTTTTTGGGGCTCCACAAATGTATCTACTCCGGATTTTTCACGAAGATGCTCTTCTATTTTAGCATCGCATTCCTTTAGCTTAAAGATGATAGAATTGATATATTGAATAACTTTGCTCTAGTTCAAAAACGTGTTCTTCTTTCCAAACCCCCGTTAAGGATTTTATAATACCCTCTTTTTTATGGGCTCTAATTCTACTATCGCAACAAGATGCTAATATCTCTGCGTTTCGTTCACCAGCTATGATGGATTTTACAATCTCTTGTCCAGATTTACCTGTAATATCCGCAATAACATGTTGTATTTTAATATTCATTTGTTCTAAAGCTTTATGCATCATGCGAATATGTGTAGCTGACATTTCAATTAAATTTTTTCGATGACGCATATATGCTCTTAATTTACGAGTAAACTTATCGGGTTGAAAACTTGCAGATAATAATCCGCAACTGTGTAATTGACGTATCCAATCAGCATCGCTAACATCTGTTTTCTTTCCTCTTACATTTTTTACATGTTTAGCTGTAACTAATACAACATCAAAACCCGCATCTTCTAATACTAAAAATAAACTTACCCAGTAAATACCGGTAGCTTCCATAGCAACTGTATCTACTTTGCATTCTTTTAAAAACACAACTAGGGCGTGTAAGTCTTCAGTAAAGGCGCCAAAGGCTCTTATTGGTTTTTCAGTGGATTCAGGATTAACTGCTACATAATGTTCTTTGCTTGATATATCTATACCTGCCGCGTTAGGATAAATAATCGGAAATGCTTTTGTTTTTTTTCTTTCATTTTCTTAAAATTTTAAAGTGAATAAAACGAAAGCAGTGTTAAGGTTCTGAGTAATTATCGTATAAGCTCTTAAACGGGGTTTCGCCAAAGGCGAACCACCAAAATGGATTGTCATTCAAAGAACACTACCAAACTTGATAAGGGGCTGAGAGCACCATAACAAAAAACGGTTTTTGTAAACACTGCTTTACATCTCGCAAGTTACTTTAAAGGATTGAGAGCGGAGCCGCTGTTATAAACTTGATACAAAAAGAACCAAAAAAAATCAAGGCTGTTTTCATTTCTTAACGCCAAAACTGATTTAAAAAGCTAAACAAAATAAACTCGCCATAAGCAGTCAGAATAGCTCCAGGCCTTACTGTCATACATGTTTTAGATTATGTCCATGCGAGCTCAAACAGTATTTTGTTTTGAACGCTTTTTAAATCAGTTTTAGCTAAAATGAAAAAGGCCGGGATGAATTTCTCTTTCGATATCTATATGATGAGGTATCGAAATCTATTTAGGGTCAAGTCAAAAATTTGGGGAGAAAGCAGTTTTTGCGGCTCCCGTTTTTTACTAAAGTTGTCCTAAATCCGGTCCTATCATTAATGTTCTTTTTGTCTCTTAAGTAACTACATTTCAACTATCTGTAAACCAAGGTTTTTAGCTTGTCGTTTTAACTTCTTAATTTGATTTTCTTTAAACCCATCCATATATTTTTCGATTGGTATTGGGTTAAATTTAACCCTTTCTTTTATCATTTTATAAAAAATAGCCGCAATTTTTCTTGCAGTCGCAACAATTGCTTTTGGCGCCCCATTTTTTGCTTTTATACGATTATAAAACATCGCTAACCAATTTTTGCTACGCTGTATGGCAAACGCCGCCATTCTAAATATTTGACCTGCGTGGTTTTTCTTTTTTGGAATCCGGCTACTTAATACTTTCCCTCCTGATATTTTATTATTCGGGGCTAAGTTTAACCATGATGTAAAGTGTTTTACCGTTGGCCATTTACTCATATCTAATCCGACTTCGCTTATAATTTCTATAGCATTTGTTTCCGTAATCCCAAAAATTTCTGCTAAATCCGTCCCCGTTAGTTCGTACAACATTTCCTTTCCGTTAAAATTCAAATTATTTTTATTACTCTTTTCTTTTTTTGGGGCTCCACAAATGTATCTACTCCGGATTTTTCACGAAGATGCTCTTCTATTTTAGCATCGCATTCCTTTAGCTTAAAGATGATAGAATTGATATATTGAATAACTTTGCTCTAGTTCAAAAACGTGTTCTTCTTTCCAAACCCCCGTTAAGGATTTTATAATACCCTCTTTTTTATGAGCTCTAATTCTACTATCGCAACAAGATGCTAATATCTCTGCGTTTCGTTCACCAGCTATGATGGATTTTATGATCTCTTGTCCAGATTTACCTGTAATATCCGCAATAACATGTTGTATTTTAATATTCATTTGTTCTAAAGCTTTATGCATCATGCGAATATGTGTAGCTGACATTTCAATTAAATTTTTCGATGACGCATATATGCTCTTAATTTACGAGTAAACTTATCGGGTTGAAAACTTGCAGATAATAATCCGCAACTGTGTAATTGACGTATCCAATCAGCATCGCTAACATCTGTTTTCTTTCCTCTTACATTTTTTACATGTTTAGCTGTAACTAATACAACATCAAAACCCGCATCTTCTAATACTAAAAATAAACTTACCCAGTAAATACCGGTAGCCTCCATAGCAACTGTATCTACTTTGCATTCTTTTAAAAACACAACTAGGGCGTGTAAGTCTTCAGTAAAGGCGCCAAAGGCTCTTATTGGTTTTTCAGTGGATTCAGGATTAACTGCTACATAATGTTCTTTGCTTGATATATCTATACCTGCCGCGTTAGGATAAATAATCGGAAATGCTTTTGTTTTTTTTTCTTTCATTTTCTTAAAATTTTAAAGTGAATAAAACGAAAGCAGTGTTAAGGTTCTGAGTAATTATCGTATAAGCTCTTAAACGGGGTTTCGCCAAAGGCGAACCACCAAAATGGATTGTCATTCAAAGAACACTACCAAACTTGATAAGGGGCTGCGAGCACCATAACAAAAAACGGTTTTTGTAAACACTGCTTTACATCTCGCAAGTTACTTTAAAGGATTGAGAGCGGAGCCGCTGTTATAAACTTAATACAAAAAAGAACCAAAAAAAATCAAGGCTGTTTTCATTTCTTAACGCCAAAACTAACTTAAAAAGCTAAACAAAATAAACTCGCCATATGCAGTAATAATAGCGCTTGGCCTTACTGTCATACATGTTTTAGATTTTCTGCATGCGAGCTCAAACAGTATTTTGTTCTAAACGCTTTTTAAATCAGTTTTAGCTAAAATGAAAAAGGCCGGGATGAATTTCTCTTTCGATATCCATATGATGAGGTATCGAAATCTATTTAATTCAACTATTAAAGCTGCTTAATTTCTAATTAATCCCCCTAAAATATACCGGACTCAATATTTTCATTCTCTGGTAAATTGATCATGCTTAAGGCTTTTGGGGATAGTTTAAACCCGCTTTTAACGCGGCTGAATGTAATTTTGAACAATTATTCAAACTTATTGAGAACCAGTTGCAAGAATTTATGTTTGGTACATGAGATTATTATTAGATTTTGGTTGACAAGGAAACAGAGTTTTAAGAGGGTTTGACAAAAACCCGGAAGAGAATGTCGCATTAAGTAAGCCTGACGAACAAACATTTCGTCAGGCTTTTTTAATAAAATATTAAAGATCATAAATTTAAATATTAATTTTTTATTTCATATATTTTTAGTGCCGAATGTAGTCAATGGTATTGGCCCTTGCGGTTTTGATTGATTACTTTTGCGATTCCTAATTGGACCAACACGTGCAAAGAGTGATTCAATCGATTCTACATGAGGCCCTGGCTCTGAGGCTTCTGACCCTGGGCATATACCCGGGAAAGAAAATTGAATTAATCCGTCAGGCTCCCTTCAAGGGGGCTTGCTATGTGCAGGTTGACGACTCCGTTTACGTGTTGAGGAAAGAGGAATGGGATGCAATCGTTTTTCAAAAAACCGAAGATACAGATGGCCTCTCCTAAAATAGCATTTGTAGGTAATCCCAATTGTGGAAAATCGAGCCTGTTCAACTTGCTCACCGGATTGAACCAGAAGGTTGGGAATTTCCCGGGCGTTACGGTAGATGGCAAAAATGCGCTGTACAAAAGTTCCTCCGGCAAAACCCTGGAGTTGATAGATCTTCCGGGAGCCTACAGCCTTTACCCCATCTCCATGGATGAATCCATTCTGTCCAGGGCATTGATTTATGAATCCGATGCCAATCATCCGGATGCAGTCATCTATGTGGCAGACATTCGTTTTCTGGACAAGCAATTGATGATGTTAACGCAGGTACTTGATCTGGGATTACCGGTACTCATATGCCTCACCAACACTGATCTTTATCACCCCGTCATGACGGAAGCCTGGGTGAAGTTGTTGGAAGAAAAAACCCAATGCGACGTAATTCCCATCAGCAACCGGACCAAAGAAAACATCGAATTGGTGCGGGCTCAAGTGGATTCCTATGCACAAAATCCTATTTTCAGAAATAAGGCCGGTCTTTTCTACCAACTGGATAAAGAAACTAAATCACTTTTGGCAGCCGGTGAAATCAGCTCAGAAGATAAGAACCATTACATATCGTATCTGAAATGTCATCCTTCGCTTTCGGGAGAGAATAAGACATTGGTATTCCCGGAATCGGATTCTATCAAAAGACAAATACAGGAAACGCTTAGCAGGTACCGATTGATAGAAGATTGGAATTTTCAAATTCTTCAGGCACACTCAGATCAAAAGGACAGCACCAAAACACGCATCAGCTTTACTAAAAAAATAGATGCCGTATTGACGCATCCATGGTGGGGAATGGTCATTTTTATTTGGGTGGTGTTCCTCATGTTCCAGATGATTTTCAGTTTTGCCAGTTTCCCAATGGACGCCATCGATTACACCTTTGCTTTAATCGCAGATCAGTTGGATCAGGCATTGCCCCAGGCTTGGTGGTCCGACTTACTGATCAATGGCATTCTACCCGGACTTGCAGGGGTGTTGGTTTTCATTCCCCAGATTGCTTTGCTCTTCATGGTCCTTTCCTTGTTAGAAGAAGTAGGTTATATGGCCAGGGTTGTGTATTTATTGGACCACATTCTGATAAAATTCGGACTCAACGGGAGATCTGTCATGGGTTTAATTTCAGGTGGGGCCTGCGCCATTCCTGCAATCATGTCCACCAGAAGCATCAGCAATCCCAGAGAGCGACTCATCACTTCCTTTGTGATCCCGCTCATTCCTTGTTCGGCAAGGATTCCCGTCTATGCAGCCCTCATAGGATTTATTGTTCCTGCGCAATATTATTTCGGCGTGGTGAATTTGCAGGGACTTGTTTTTATGGGATTGTATTTTACCGGAATATCCATGGCCCTGATTACCGCATTTGTTATTCATAAATTTGCCGGGCATGAGGAAAAGAGTATTCTGGCCATGCCGCTCCCCACTTATCAGTGGCCCCAATTGACACAGGTTATCCTGGTCGTTCTGGATAAAATAAAGAGTTTTGTGATAGAAGCGGGCAAGGTCATTTTTATGATTTCTGTAGTGCTTTGGTTTCTGGCCTCTTTTTCATTCCCCGGCGAACAAGAAAAGACCAGGATGCAAGCCAGGACAGAAGCCGGTAATTTGAATATGAATGCAGACGAGACGAAGCATTATGTTGCTTCCCAATTACTGGAACATTCTTTTGCAGGAAAAATTGGAAAAAGTATCGAGCCTTTCATTGCACCGCTGGGCTTTGACTGGAAGATAGGCATTGCGTTGATTACCTCTTTTGCTGCAAGGGAGGTTTTCGTGGGCACCATGAGCACGATTTACAGCCTGGGGCCGGATTCCGATGTCAACACTTTGAAAGAAAAAATGGCATTGGAAAAGGACCAGAATGGGGACAAATTTTATACCCCTAAAAGATCGCTGTCTCTGGTATTATTTTATGCTTTCGCGATGCAATGCATGAGCACTATGGCTGTCATGCGAAGGGAAACAGGCCGATGGAAATGGGCTCTCCTTCAATTCTTATACATGGGGGCACTGGCCTACCTGAGCAGCCTGTTGGTTTTTCAATTCTTGTAATAGATTTTATCTAAAACGAGGGATCTACTTTGTACACAATGTACTTGGTCTCACCGATGAAGAAGATTTTGAAGTATTTTTCCTTGTAGAACAAAGTCACTTTCTGACCACTTTCTGAAGCCTTTCGTACCTGATCTGCCACATAGGCATCACTCACGGAAAAAATCCAAACGTTGTCCACGGGACGATTGGTTCCGGTAGCACCACCAAAAAATCCAAAATTCAATTCCCCCTCATAAGTTTTAAAAATATAACCTTTGTGACTTATTTTGGTCACGTATCCCGTCCTGGAGCCGTCACTGTAGTTTGCGAGCAGGATAAAAGCCATGAATGCGATGAAAGCCACGAAAGCAAAAATCAACAATCGCCTGAACCATTTTGCCGTTGTCCTTCCTGCTTGTTTGATGTTTTCTTTGATACTCAGATTTTCCATAGGGTAAAGCTAATTAGAAATAATCATTGGTTTTAACTCCATTTACACCTTAATCAACATAGATTTGTGAAACAAAATTCCATTTTGGATTACAATAATTCTAAAACGACCATTGTAGCAATTGCCACTCCTGAAGGGGTTGGTGCTGTTGGCATGATCAGGCTTTCCGGACCGGAAGCATTTAACATTGCAGATCAAGTTTTCAAAGGAAAAAAAATATCCCAACAAAAAAGTCACACTGCACATTTGGGAAGAATAATTGATGAGCAAGCCATGACTTTGGATGAAGTACTTGCCACTGTTTTTAAAGGTCCCCATTCGTATACCGGCGAAAATATTGTGGAGTTATCCTGCCATGGCTCATCTTACGTCTTGAAGGAAATTCTGGAGCTGTTAATTAGGAAAGGAGCTGTAATGGCGAGGCCGGGAGAATTCACACAGCGGGCTTTTCTGAACGGCAAACTGGATCTTTCTCAAGCCGAGGCTGTTGCAGATCTGATCGCATCGGAATCTGAAGCGGCCCACCGTCTGGCGATGAGTCAACTTAAAGGAGGCATCAAGAATGAAATCGCAGAACTTAGAAATCAATTGCTCAATTTTGCCAGTCTGATCGAACTGGAACTGGATTTTGCAGAAGAGGATGTTGAATTTGCGGACCGGACCCAATTCAAACAATTGTTGCATGCAGCTTTGCATAAAATAGATTCACTCCACCAGAGTTTTGTTTTGGGTAATGCAGTAAAAAATGGAATCAGCACCGTGATAGCAGGTAGACCCAATGCAGGTAAATCAACTTTGCTGAATGCCTTGCTCGAAGAGGAGCGTGCCATCGTATCAGACATAGCCGGAACCACCCGCGATACCATTGAAGAAAAAATGAACATCAACGGAGTGCTCTTTCGTTTTATTGACACTGCAGGAATCAGAGAAGCACAAGATCAAATTGAAGCGATGGGTGTGCAACGCACCATGGAAAAGATCGATGAATCCACTGTATTGATTTATGTCTTTGATGTGGTCAAAACTTCCAAAGAAGAGATGTGGCAGGAAGTACACAGCCTCCTTCGTCCAGATCAAAAATTACTGGTTGTAGCGAACAAAATGGATCTTAATCCCTACATTGACTATGAACATTTTGTCCATGACAAAATACGCAAAGAAAACATCATTGCCTGCTCTGCAAAAAATCTGATGAACATTCCCTACCTGAAAGAAAAACTTTATGAACTTGCCATCGGGGATCAAAAAATACAAAACATCAGCATTGCCATCAATGCCCGTCACCGTCAGGCCCTGGAAGCTGCAGCAATAAATTTGAGAGAAGTCCTCAGTGGTCTTGACACTCATCTGGAAACCGATTTACTTGCACAGTCCATTCGCCAAGCACTCTATCATCTTGCAGAAATCAGTGGAGCGATTTCTAATGAAGAGATACTGGGGAATATCTTTGGGAAGTTTTGTATCGGAAAGTAATCGCAGAAAAGGGGTAAGAAAGCAGAAAGATGACTGAAGTTTACAAAGGGGTATATGGATCAAGATCAATTTGGCAAATTTTTACACCATTTGTGGATATTTTATTTCTTTTTATAAAATATTATTTATATTTGAATAGTAATTTATTTCCGTTTTAGTAAGTGAGTAACTTGTAGACGGAGAATTTATGTACAAATGGATGAATTAAAAATTTAATCATGAATAAATACCTCCTTGTTGTTTTGCTTCATACATTCTATTTAGCATCATTAATAAGTCAATCTTATCCTTTCAGGCTAATATCCGATAGGACCACTGAATCTTTGCTTATTGACGTTCCTCATAAATCAATGAAAGACAAATTTCAAATTTTTTCTGACGAAAGTTATCTAACGGTTAGCAGATTGAACTTAAATCTCAATTATAATAATTCTGCAAATGAGCTTACTGAATCGCATATATTAATTGGTGATCTAAATCCTCATTTTTACCTTTTTAATAAGACCGGATCCTTTCTAAGAAATTTGTTAATTGACATTAATCCTCATTTTGTTTTTCGGATATTGGATCAATTCAGTGGTCCTGTGAGAACACCCAGTGCTAATCCTGGATTTAAATTATATTATTTTGCAGATAAATGGGAGAAAACTAAGATTAAAAAGGCTATAACAATTGGATATTATCATTTATCAAATGGACAAGATGCACACCCATTAGCCGATTCGGTTAAACTAGATCCTAAATTTGCTTATATTAATCAAGGTAAACACTTTAATAGATATAATGGAAATTTTTCCACAAATTACTTAACATTTGGATTTAATTTATTTTGGGATAAAGAATATGATACTCCAAAGTCAACTAAAATAAATGTAGTTTCTTCTAGATTATTTAGGAATTTGAATTACCCAGAATTACCTCTTTCTTCTACGGTGTCTTCATTTAGTATAAACACAGAATTGCACACTAAAAACTTTGGAAATTCGAATATCGCTATATTAGCCTATGAACCAGAATTAATAGGATATTATTCATTTTTACGTGCTGGATTAACCTATAAATTAATTAGAACATACAATTCGGAAATAATAAATGGTTTAGCTAAAACAATTAACCAAAGAGAATATGATAGATTTAAAATTTACGTAAACGTAGCACTAGACAAAATAAATAAATTACCTAATTACGATTTTTTTTCTAGAATAAATGCAGAGATAAGTTACCATATGCGTTTGCCATATAGTGATTTTGTATCTTGGTATGCCAAAATGGGATTTTATGGTTCTGATCCTTATAATATTTATTTAGAAGATAGAATATTCTATGCTCAACTGGGTTTAGCCATTGGTAGCTTTATTTTCTGATATGAGTTCTGAAATAATAATTACTATTTGAAATAACTCTATCAACAAATAACAGGTTAAATTGTGTGTCGTTAGACTTCCTCATAAACGTTTACAAAAAATAAATTAGAAATATTGGTAGATTTATATTTTTACAAAAGATTTATTTGACAATTTTCCATTATTTAAAAAAAACACATAATAAAATCCTGAGGGCAATTTTTCAATACTAATGAAATTTTCTTTTTGTAATACTTGCCATTCAACTAAAGTCATTCCAAATGAATTGACGATTGAATATTTACAATCTTCTATATCAGCCAGTAAATTAATAACCTCTAAAGTGTTTATAGCTGGGTTTGGACGCAATTCAATATTTTTTGTATCAGTTTTATTATTATCGGTGTTCAAGGTTACACATTCAACTTTAATGTGTTCATATTTTGGAACTATAGTTCCATCTCCTAATTGTCCATTCACATTTGCCCCAGCTGCCCAAAGGGTATTATCTGATCTTAATATCATTGTATGTCGATAACCATTTGCCATATCTAAATAAGTCCTTGTTGAATCTATTAATTTAGGAACTCGTTTTTGCGTCAATGTTCCATCTCCGATTTGACCGTTATCATTGTTGCCCCATAGCCAGATCGTTCCATTTTTTTTAATACCTATTGAATTATTCTCTCCTGCTTCAATACTTTTCCAATCATTAGATGTTCCTATTTTAGTTGCAATTTGAACAGACTGTATGTCACCATTACCCAATTTACCTGCATTATCTCCCCATGCCCATAAAGTTCCATCAAATTTTAATGCAAGTACATGTCTATTGGTCAAACTTATGTGATCCCAATCTTTTGCCAAACCGATTTGTTTGGGTACACTACTACTTGCCGTTGTCCCATCACCATAATACCCCCATCCATTAAATCCCCACGCCCACCTTGTTCCATCAGATTTTATGGCAACTGAAAGTTCTGCCCCAGCAGCAACTTCCTTCCAAGTTGTGTCCTTACTGATTTGCACAGGAGAATTTCTGTTTATTATTGTTCCATCGCCTAATTGACTGTATTTATTTTCACCCCATGCCCATAAAGTACCATCATCTTTTATAGCTATCACATGGTGCTCACCACAGGATACTGTTTTCCAGGTTTCAGTCCCAATTCTAGCCCAAGTATCGATATCTGAATTATTTCCATTTCCTAAAGTTCCAACAGAATTATTGCCACAAGCCCATAGACTACCATCTTTCTTTATTCCAAAACTGAAATTTAGAGTTGCAAACATTTGATCCCAATTAGTTGAAGTATCTAATTTAACAGGCTTGTAGATGTACCCGTTTAATCTTGCCCCCAAATGCTTGCCCCCTCTACCCCAACCCCACAAAGTGCCATCTGTACGAATACATAGGGTGTAATCATCCCCAGCTGTAACTGTAGCCCAGCACTGGGAATAACTCAAAGATTGGAAAGAAATTAATAAAACTAGAGTAGCTATGAATTTTAACATAGATAATAATTTAAGGAAGACAACGTATTGAATGTGAATTTACATAATCCTGTTGAATTATAGTTTGAATTAGATATTTATGGTATATAATTTTAGAATTTAAGGTATCGAAAAAATAGTATCATTTAATGGCTGCATATTCTTTCTGCCTACTATATTGAGTAAGTCCAATTTAATACATTTTTAAAACATCATTAAAAAATCATCAATACCACATTAATACAGATGTGAAATATTATGTAACTTGGCAAAAATTATTAAAAAACTTGTTATGAAATACCTGCTTATTCTGCTATTTTTAAATACTTCATATTTACTTAATGCTCAATGTTGGTCCGATTTATCTATAGGACGGTCCCACGTTTTGGCTTTAAAATCAGATGGAAGTATTTGGACGTGGGGAGAAAACAGATATGGACAACTTGGAATTAGAAACACTGTTGATCATAATAAACCAGTTCAGGTTGGTTTAGACAAAGACTGGAAAAGTATTGAAACTGGTTCAGACAATTGTTTTGCAATCAAAAATGATGGTACTTTATGGGCTTGGGGATATAATTCGGCTGGTGAATTAGGTATAGAATCAATGAGTACTTATAAGAACAAGCCTATTCAAGTGGGCTTGGATAAAGATTGGGAATTTGTTTCTTCAGGTTCAGGTTCAACCTTCGGAATCAAGAAAGATGGAACACTATGGGGATGGGGAGCAATATTTTTTGCTACATCTAACCAATTAAAACCTATTCAATATGAATCTGAAAATAATTGGAAATCTGTTTCAAATTGCTCAGAACACATTTTGTTTCTTAAAAATAATGGGACATTATGGTCAATTGGGAAGAATTATTATGGCCAATTAGGCATTGGTATTTATTCCAATGGAGTTGATACTTTAAGTCAAATTGGATTTAATGACGATTGGGAGCTTGTCCATTCAAGTCCTGGAGTTTCCTTTGGTTTGGTTGCTGGTGGTGCGCTTTGGATTTGGGGAAGACTTAATAATAATCAAAATAGACAATGGAATATGCCTGTTGACCTCTATGTAAATAAACACTATTGGAATAATATTACTGCAAACACTTTTAATTTTTTTGGTGTGAGAAATGATGGCTCCCTTTGGGGTTGCGGTAATAATGACTACGGTCAACTATCCAACGGTTCCAAAGATATTTATAATGACCCAACACAAATTGGCTCTGAAAACAACTGGAAAAAAGTTGTAGTTGGCACTTATGGAAATACCTTCGCAATTAAAAAAGATGGAACTTTATGGGCTTGTGGACTAAATGACTTAGGGCAATTAGGTATTGGAAGTAATACTGATACATTAGCATTTACCCAGATAATTTGCCCAGTTGTCAATTCAGTTGGCAACCTAAATTCAGTCGAATCAGAAATTTCAATTTATCCGAATCCAGTAGATAATATTCTAACAATTGATTTTGGAGTAGCGAGCTCTCTTCCCCTGAATATTTCAATAAGTGATGTGAATGGTAATTGTCTATATTCAAAAAAATTAGACATTTTAGAATATGATCAGCAATGGGTAATTGATATGAGTTCTTTTGCAACCGGGCTTTATTTCGTAAAAGTTAACTTTAAAAAAGACTTTGTTACTAACAAGTTTATTAAGATATAAAAAATGATTTTATGAATGAAGAAAATAAAGTACTAATTATTAGGCAGTTAGATATTCTTCAAAATAAATTGCCTCTTTATAAAAGTAATTTAAGGTCATTAAAGAGAATGAAAACAAAACATATATCTTCTAAAAATGGGGTAAGTATGGCTGAGCTAGAAACAATAAATATTAGTATATTGAATGAATATAAAACGGCAATGCAATTCATTCTTGATATAATGAGTGGCGAAGCTAATTGGATCGATCTAGGAAATGGAATTTACATTGGAATTATTGGCGATTCTGTTATTTTAAACCCTTCAAATAATATTAATGATATAATGATTTCAGAAGGGATGATAGATCAGTCTCAATATACCATATACAAAACTTTATAAGTGATTATATTTTTTTTACCAGCTAAGGACAATCGTGACATCCAATATTGCTAACAAACTCAAATTTTTCGTCTAGTTTTTGCTCCATTTCCAATTTACTTATTCCACATAATTGATTTATATCACATAAGTCATTTATGTCATCAGATAATGAAGTTTTAAACAAATCAAAACAACCCGATTTTTGAATAGAAGGGCATACCGTTAATTTAAAATATCCACCTCCTTTCTTGCAATTGCCAGTAAATTCATGGCAAACACACTCATCAATACATTTTTGTAAATTGAATTTATTCATATTAAAGCTTTAAACAAATATAACAAAATAAATTAAGGAAATGATACACAAATTTATACAATATTATATTAAATTATCAAACTTGTAAAATCCGGTCAAACTTACTCACCTTTCCGGCTCAAGCTGACCCACCCCCAGAAGGTCTAAAGAAATGATGTCATAAAGGTAAAAAAATGGAATTAAGATTTTTTACGTAATGAATCTCCTTTGAGTTCAAATCTATTATGTTTGGCAGTAAGCCGGTTTAAAATTGTATCTGCCAATGTAGGGTCGTTTAAATAATCATACCAATTTTTGATAGGTAGTTGTGAGTCAATAATCGTAGAACTTTTACCATAGCAATCTTCCAGTATCTGAAGCAATACCAGCCTCAAATTATTGTCAAAAGAAACTAGGCCAAAATCATCCAAGATGATTAAATCCAATTTTAGAAGATAGTAAAGGAGTTTGTTGAATGTTCCATCAAGCTTGCTTATGCTGATGCGTTAATAAAATCGAATCATATTAAAGTAACTCACTTTATACCCCATACTGCTAGCCTGGTGACCTATAGCACAGGGTAGATAGCTCTTTCCTGCGCCAGTAGCTCCTGAGATGAGAATGTTTTCTGATTTTTTAATCAAGGAACAATCTAAGAGTATGGAGATTATTTCCTTTGTCAGGTTTCTTTGTGTTGAACTTAGGTGTAGATTATTTCAATAATATTGATTATTTGCGCTTTATAAAATAAATATATATTATCAGTGGTTAGAACCGGTTTGTCGAATGCATGTTCAAGTCTCTTCTTTAGTTCTGTAAGGATAGTTTCGAACAAATATAACTTCTACATATTATAATTATTTTCTTACTTTACTCCAGGGGTGAGGGTAATTGTAAGCAATATTTTTTGGGATTCTCGGCAAGGATGCTTGTTCTAATGGTCCTAGTCATTATGTGTTGCGAAAGTCGAATAATTTTTTTATAAATTTATTACTTGGAGTCAACAACGTTTGATAAACAATTAAAACTTCCAGATCTTTTGGATTCACTTCTAATCATATTTCAGAGGGTTATGGGTGTTTTTAAATCGCTTTTTTCCATCTGGTGGCATTTTTTCTTTCGGGTCTCACTTATACAACATCTGTATTATAGGTAGAATAAATCAAAGTTACGTACATCAAGATAAGATGTAATTTCATCGATGCAGAGGTATAAATTTGAAGCTTTATAAAGCGAAAGGATAGTTTTATGGCCAATTTGTACACATTGGTTAGTAATCAGTATTATAATTTAGAAGGATGTTTAAATTTGTTCCATCAATGATTTGATGTGATTAAGGAAAGGAGATTTTTGGGCGGTGAGCTGTGTACTCTTCTTTTTTGGAACTATTTTTAATTTGTCAAAAAATGCGAAACTAGGTTTTATGCTTGATTTCCTTAAATTATGTGATAATCTTTGTATAGGCATGAAATTGATAGCTATGAACGAGATTTTTATAAAACAAATCTATTGATCGTATATAGGCACCGAGTATTTGGAATGCATTAATCCGCAGTCTGGGACACAACCTTAGAAAATCCATGAATATAATTAAGTCGAATAACAATCAGTCCGGGGTCGAATTATAATGAGTGTACATAACTTTGCAATACAAATCGCTTTTGCCACATTTCCTGCAAATGATGCAAAGGGATTTGTCAAAGACAAGTATAAGCTTTTTAGTGATTATGTAAAAAGAACTAATGAGTGTCTTCCTATGAAAGACCAGCTAAGTCCCTGGCTGTATAAACCCCTGACCTATCATTTATTTTCGCCGTTTGATGTGGTTTTTATTTCCCTCGTGGACAATTATAAATTCTGTCAGCGGGTCTTTGATCCGAATTCCGAAAAATTCAATGAAAGCTCCAGTTATCAGGTCATAACCGGAATATTTGATATTGAAACTTGCTCAACAGAAGATCAGAATTGTATTCAGAAAATATTTGCAGAAGGCAAGGTCAATGATTCCCTCAAAGATTTTGTTCATATAACACATTTTAAAGTTAACAATGGCTTATTAATCGGCAATGGCCAACTCATGATTCACGCAGTTATTTTGAAAATCAAGGAACAGCTTAAGGGTGCTCATTTTATGATCTTTAAGTCGTTTAGTTGGTCGGAAATTGTATTGATCCAATTTGGTCAGGATTTCGGAGTGCTTCAGAAAAATATTGTGGACATCAGAGAGTATAAGCTTAAGCATATTTCTCAACATTATGAGTTGGGTACGTTGATTAATCAATCTTTGTACCATTTCTTTATGGGTGATGGTGATTTCGCGGAGAAGGAAAGGAGCATTGAAGATTGTAACATATTTGTAGACTCCCATTCATATAATGGGGTAGAGTTTGGAAAGTTCAATGCCAAGTATAATGAAAATGACTGCGAATATAATCAAGTTAATTTTAAATCTAGTATTGAACTTCAGGTTAAGCCAGGACATATGGGTTACCTCGTTCAAACTCTTAATAGTAAAAAAAATTTATTTGACACAAATCTCGTTAAATTTAAAAATGGAAAAACTGATTATTTACTTAAAGAAGTCGAATATACTAAGTTTATCTCCAATTATAGAATTAACAGGGAGATGCGGCTGCCACATAGCGAATTGCGATATCACATTCGCAAAATGAAGACAAATTACCTTTATGAATTTGAGCCTAAATCCATTAGTGGGTCTGATTTTGGTTTCGTTGATATCTCCACCTTTCTAAGTAAGAAATATTCTATAGCGGTTCATAAGCTTAGGGATAATATAAGATCTCTGAAAATATCAAGACATCTTAGAGAGAAGATAAAAAAAGCATTGTCTAACTATAATAATCTGATAAAGGATACGGTTTTATATGGCGAATTTATTGAATTAAGACGATTTGTAGAATACCTAGTGGAAGAACTTAATCGTGAAGTTAGCCAAGTGGCCCAAAGTCTTAAGAATCCATTGAAATACACAAATGGTGAGGTTGGCCGATGTGACACAGTTCGTGATTTGGAGCTTAAGATCACCCGTCTTTTGGAGGTGTTTGAAGATGCATTCGATAATAGAGTTCATAACAATTATTTGTATGAAGAAATAAATGAATTCAGTATTGATTTTAATAGTGCGATTAACCAAGTCAATACTATACATGACTTCCTTGTCAAGTGCACTAACAACCTTTTGTTTCCATTATCCAAAGATCAAATTATCGTTACCCAAAATGATATCGACTCAAAGTCCAATGCTGTCAATGTCAATTACAATGTATATCATTATCTGGAACCTGCGCTTATTTATACCACACTGATCAAAGAGGTCATGAATGGTTTTTTGTTTAAGGCCGCAGTGATTGATGATGATAGAAAAATCAAATATTTGTATCATCCTGACGAATTTGTAGGTACACGTAGCAGGTTATTGTCTGAACTTAGTGGCTTGCTCAACGATAAACAGTACACATTACTCTCAAAATTTGACTTTCATTATTTCTTTACTGACATAGCAAAGATGAGCATAACCTACTTGTATGATTACGATCTCTATTGGTACTGGAGCTGGACATATTTTCTACAGGATAGCAATCTGTACATGGTTGATGGTTGTGTTAATGATCAACTTTTTCAGAAGGAGCTCCTTCGGGTGTGCCTAATAAAGAATTTATTAGGTAACGATGCTGACAAAGTTGATTTTGTCAAGTGCCCGATTCCAGAGCTATTCGGACATTGGTTGAATCATATCGAGAACTGTGAACTGTTAAGTAAGAATATTCTACAATTGAATTGGTTAAAAGAAAGTGTGAGTGAATTTTCTGGATATATTTTTAGACAGCTTTCTGACTCCATTAATGATCGGCCACCTATTCATTATTGGGGGGGCGGTTGTAATCATGAAAGTGAAATAGGTAGAGCAAACGCTACAGATGCTAACAGGATATCTGTCGGAATTTATACTTTAGTTAGCAAGAAAAATGAGCAATTAGATCACGCAAGCTTATGGCTCCAATATATTAGCACATTGTCTCGCTGTATGTTGGTTAATTATAAGGAAAATAAGCGATTCATACCTGAGCTGATCAGAGAAGATCAGCACATCTACCTGATCATGGCGGTCGGGCATGCATTGTTAAGATCCACTCAACAGTCGCAGAGTAAAATTCGGCTTCTTGCTCGTGACATGCTTAAAGGTACTCCGAAATGTGAGCAGGTGATGCATGACTCTGGCACCATTTTTGTTGATCCGACTGGAGGTTTCTTTTACAATTCTGCGTTACTTCGGTCGGAGAGAATGCAATTGATTAATAATATTATGGAGGACTTGTGGGATCTTGCGATGAGAGATAAAAAAAGACTTTTTGAAGCATAATCTATGGCGAAGAAAAGAATTCTGTGGATAAGTGATATCCATTTAAGTAATGAATTGATTTCTGACACAAAGAAGGCAATTGATAGTTTTATTGAAGCTATAAGAGTTATTGATCCCTCACCGGACTATCTGATAATCACTGGGGATATTGCTTTAGATGGGGAGATGAATGACGCATATGATAATTTTAAATTATTGATCATTGATAAAGTTAAAAAAATATTTACAAAAATTATTGTACTGATCGTGCCTGGCAATCATGATGTGATTTGGTCTCAAGCTAAAAGCTACTTTATTGAAAAATTAATTTCAGGTACAAAATTAAGCGATGTCTTGTTATCCATCGATAAAAGATATTTTCGTTCTTGCTTTAGAGAGTATATCGGATTTCATAAAGCAAATGCATCGGTTCCTATTGATTCTAAATGCTTTAGTCACACATATACAGATGATGAGGAATTGAATTTCATTTGCCTTAATTCTGCCTGGCTGTCGGTCGGCAACCCAGTCCATGAAGCCAACATTAAGATGAGACAGATCCAAAAGACTATAAGCCATGATATTTTTACGGAAGATGGAAAGAGTATGATCTTTTCAGAGTTGGGTAACCAGTCCTACGGCTTTAAAATTAAAGGTATAGTTAGTGAATCGCTAGATAGTATTCGGACCACATTAAGTCATAAGACACTAAGGGATAAGTTTAACATTATTCTTGTTCATCACCCACCAAACAACTGGTTACGGTGGGACGAATTGTATGACGAGGGCGCTACAGTCAAAGGTCCCCTTCATACTTTTATCAAAAGTTGCTCGGTGGATATGGTCTGCTGCGGGCATGAGCACACTTCACAGGTCGAAGGAGGTGTTATCTTTGGTCAGACTTTAGTTCTAAATGGCGGAATGTTTCTTGATCATAGGCAGGAAAATTATACCAATATGTGGTTTAAGCTTCTGGAAATTAATACCGATGAGAAATCTGTTGAGGAAACCCCTTTTTTATATCATCAGGCCGACGAGAAGTGGAATTCGCAATCCGGATTGAAGTATTGTGGATGGAGTTCTGTCTATACAAGAAAATCCGATCAGAACAACAGTAAAGCCCCTGCCAATTCGAATGAGACATGGGATCCGCATACCCAAAAACGTAAAGACCTTGAATTTCATCCTCAAAGTATCCAAGATCTCCTTGAATTCCTCTTGGAGCCAATGCAGGGTCTGCACGTCATCATTGAGCAACTGAGTCGTAAAATGGGCATGAAATCCAATTTAAAGCCAGATGTTGTTGAATTGAACAAGACAAGACAATTAAACATTATTGAATGGGAAGACAAGATTTTGATACTTTTGAGCGTTAACGAAATTTTAAATCTGGCAATTGATAAGAAACATATTAATTTTTTTAGTGATATTTGTACCGTTGTTAAAGAAAGGTTTTTGAAATCAGGCAGTTGCATCGTTTTTTTGTCATATTACTCAATAGACGTAAAAAATGAAGGTTCTGTCGATCGACTTAGCAGTTTAATCCAAAAAGTATTGGTTGGTATCTTCAGAAATTATAACTTTGCAACCCTTAAAATTTAAACAATGAATGCAAAAGACTCATTATCAGAGGCTTTATTGAGTTTGCTCCTCGAACTCGGAAAGATTTTGGCAGACAAGACAGCCTTAGGGGCCGAAGACATAAAGGGCCTTATGACAGCCCATAAGAACGAAACAGAGATTATTGCTCAGGGAGACTTTTTAATGGTGCAAGAAGCGCTTGAAGAGGTTCTTTCACACCACTCCAGCCGATCATCAATGGTCCACTTCTATCTTTCACAGCTTGTTCGAATGATCCGGCTAGGTGCTCGTAAGACAACCACAGTGAGGCCGGAAACACGTGCTTCCACACGTACATTGCCGCTTGAAGCGCTGGATTATAGTTACAATAACGATAAGCGTGGATTTTAACTTCTTAGATTACTTCAAAAGCCAAGAGCTAATAGTAATTAGTTGGATTTTAGATTTGAAGTCTTAGTTGGTATTTAACAATTGACTCATTAAACTAGAATTTCGACTCTCAACAATAGTCAATTGCGTTATAGGTTTAATAAGTATAAATGTAAATTAAGGTTTAAAGACTCCCTTCTCTTACAGCTAATGTAAATGTTCTTGAAAAGTGTAACGAAAGATTGCAAGGGTGAACTATGAATCCACGTTTATGGCTTATAATCTTGAGATGTAAATCAGATTGGAAAATTGGATAAATGAAGTTATTCATGTTCAAAATTTGGGTCTAGCATTGGTAAAAGCAAATTAACGCATTCTCTGGAAATATCCAACTCGAGCTGTCCTCCAATCTTAAGTTCTGCACCGCTGTGCTTTTTTCTCAAGGAATCTATATAGTTTATATTGATGATGTAAGAACGGTGCGCTCTGATAAATTCCTGGTGGTTGAGACGTGATTCGAGAAAACCGATGTTTCTTGATATGAGAAGCTTTTTTCCATCTCGTAATACGGCATTGGTATAGCTTCCTTCAGCTTTGAAATATAATAAATCAGTCGGCTCAACAAAAATCATCTTGCCTTCAGAATATAGACTAATCTTGTTCGGCAGAACTCTCAAAGAGTGCGATGAGCCTATAAATGGATGTTGGAACTCCGTTAACCTTGATTTGATTAACTTGTGCTCTATAGCTCTCTGTATGGCAGAGGTGAGCGAGAGAGGATTGACAGGTTTTAAAAGAAAATCTAACGCCTGAATTTTAAATGCATCAATGGCATGATCTGGCTGTCCAGCTATTATAATGATCTTGAATTTTTTATAAAGTATATTTTGAAGAAATTCAAGAGTTATAACTTCTTCCTCAATGTCAATATCCACAATTAAGACATCAGGATCGAATTCCCGAATCTTTATCTTAGCGTCCCAAATACTTACTGCATTCTCTATGGTCACTATCTCACTCAATGATTGTTCAATAATTTGAACAATGTTAAAAGTCGGATCTCCTTGGTTGGCAATGATTAGTATTCTGGATTTCAATGACTTGGATTAAGTGAATGTTGCATCACAAAGCTAATATTTTTGTACTGTTAACAAATTATTTTGAACAAAAATATCCATTATTGTACGAAATCAGATAATTTGTCTGGTTACCCCTAATTGCATTGTTATAAAATATATAAAAAAAATTAGAATTATAATCTGATAAATATAGTATTGAACTTATTCCGTATATGAGCCAGAAGAAATATGATTAGGCAGCTAAAATATGAACTTTAATTCCGAAAACTTGCTTAATTAACATCAGGGGGTGTCAGTTTCGGGGTAGGTGAATAGAACATACATAAGATAACCAACATAAAAGATATAAATTACATAATTATGAAAGAAATAATTAATTCTTCCTTAGCAAGTCTAGTAATTTTAAGATGTCCGTCATGACATTAAGCGGCTGCTTCTCAAGCCGCCATATTTCAAAATTAAGAATGCCCGATGTTTCTCAAGCGGATACTATTAGGGGGTTTAACAGTTTTGAACAAGCAGATTTCATTCAGATGGAAGGGTTATTAAATACGGCAAAAGACAGAATAATTTGAATTCTATTAAATCGAAATACAAAATATTAAATTAATCTAAACTGGTTTTATAAAAATCACTTGATAGATTTTTAAAATCCTCCTCTCTGGTTTGCTCTCCTAATGGTCGCTTACAAATTAAAATTACGTCATTGTGTATTAAAATCCCATAGCTAGGGATATTGACTTGTGCTCCTTTTGGAACTACAGTTTTTATTTTTTTTAATGCAATTTCAAATTGTTCTTCAATCTTGTTATCAAGTTCAACAAATTCTTCTTTCTTTTTTTCAAGGTTTGAATATTCATCAAAATCTTTTGATATGGTAAATGTTTTACTTAACCGTGTATTAATTTGGTGTTTTATTAAGGAAAGGTCCCCCCTATTTTGATTAAGCTTTCTTCTTAAATTACCAATTTCTTCTAAAATTTGTTGTAACTCTTGTATTTGGTCCATGATTAAATTTTAATACATTAACCTTAAACTTAATTTATAAGTTCTACTAAATAGGTATAAAATTCAATTAAATGGATTATTTTGTACTCCATTTGTACCTTTTTATTATAAAGTATTGATTTTCAATATAAATTACTTTCTGTATCGGAAAGTAGTATAATATATTGATAATCTATGTATCTATAGATATTAAAATTTATAATTGCACAACCTAATGTGCATATTAATACTATTATTGCATTTCTAAATGTGCATATATTTATTACTTTTGCATAAATAAATGTGCAAATGAATGTACTACTTGAGCAATCCGAATATTTACTAAGCAATACCACGCTAGATTTTAAGCGCTTTCTGTTTAATGAAATCAAGTGGAACAATCGCTTAGTTGGAATTAAGGGAGCCAGAGGAACAGGTAAAACTACATTATTATTACAATGGTTGAAGCAACAAGATTTACCGGTAACAAAAGCGGCCTATTTTTCTTTAGATGATCTCTATTTTACGAATAACAGTTTAAAAGAAACGGTTGCTCAGTTTCATAAACTGGGTGGTAAAATTCTTGTATTGGATGAAGTACACAAATACAAAAACTGGTCAACCGAAATAAAAAATATCTATGACATTTACACAGGGATAAAAATAATTTTCACCGGCTCATCAATCATTGACATCAGCAGACAACAAGGCGATTTGAGCAGAAGGGCTATTATATATGAGTTGCCAGGTTTATCTTACCGTGAATTTCTTTCATTAAAATACAATTTACAGCTACCTGTATTTTCTTTGAATGAGATCTTGAAAGATGCTTCTACTTTAAAGAAACAGCTGCCCATTTCTTTTCGTCCATTAGAATATTTTAATGAGTATTTACAAACAGGTTATTATCCGTTTATGATGGAGGATAAAGAAACGGTTCATCAAAAAATAAATCAGTTAATCAGGACGATTGTTGAATATGACATGGCAGAGTTGAAAGACTTTGATATACGCAATGCAAAAAAAATACTGCAATTAATGTATGTGATTGCACAGCAGGTACCTTTTAAACCCAATCTTGTTGCGTTGGCAGAAAAAACAAGCATACACAGAAACTCACTTAATAATTACCTTCATTATTTGGAACAGGCAAAATTGATTTCTTTATTGCAGCCGGCAGGGAAAAGCGTAGCAAGCTTACAGAAGCCGGAAAAGATATATTTAAACAATACAAACCTATTATATGCTTTGGCTGAAAAGCAAGTAGATAAAGGCAATTTACGCGAAACTTTTTTCTTGTCACAATTAAATGCAGTGCATAAAATGGCCATGCCAAAGCAGGGGGACTTTTTCGTTGACAATAAATATACTTTTGAAGTAGGAGGTAAGGATAAATCAAAAAAACAGATTGCAGGTATAAAAAATGCATGGGTGGTTAAGGATGATTTGGAATTTCCTGTTGGAAATAATTTGCCTTTGTGGATGTTTGGGTGCTTATATTAATGGAATAGCATCAATCCAAAATCGGACTGCTTATTCAAGGATAAAAAACTATAAATTTTACACTCGTTCTGCAAACAGGAGTAACTTTTGCCCTTGTTATTTTTAGCTGATTTTAATGAATCCTTACTTTTTATTCTTGTTTCCCATTTGTGAACCACCTCTTAAAACCTTTGCCGGAAAGGGTTTAATGGTTTGTATCGGAAAGTAATCTAAACAAAAGCAAATTAATACCTCCTAATGTTACAAGATTAAGGAAGTTCAAAGATGTAGTTTTAAAAGCTAAATACATTCCATAGGCAGATGCAAAATATTGAAAGTAAAATTTATGATCTCCGGGGTCAAAAAATAATGTTGGATTTTGACTTAGTCAACTGCAGGTTTTTTGAGGCTTTGACCCAGGGGTTCACCCGAAAAGAAACCACCGAAATCGGTACAAAATTCTAGCTTTCTGCCCGTACGGTGGACAATTTGCTGAAAACCGCCACGGCGTTTCCCTTACCAGGATTAAATCCGGGTATTACCAGAGAAGGTAAAAAAAGCATTACATTGCTATTAATCAGTTGTTTACAATATTATTTTAAGTCATTTTGTAAATCTGTAGCTTTACAAAATGAGAACTATAGTAAAGTTATTACTTTACTATATACTTGTATTTGTCAAGTATTAGCTTTACTTTTGTGCTGGGAAAGTCAATATATAACTTTACTTTATGGGCAAGAAATCACTTCAATTGCAACAGCTTAACAGCAAAATGCTGGGCTATGCCACGCTAAAGCAAGTAGCGGTACCGCCTACCGGTTGGATAAAAGCCATCCGCAACGCCATAGGTATGTCTATGCAGCAATTAGGCAACAAACTATCTGTTTCCAAGCAAGGAATACTGGATATAGAAAAGCGGGAAAAAGAAGGGTCCATCACCATCAGGTCGCTGAAAGAAATAGCCCGGGTATTGGATATGCAATTGGTATATGGCTTTGTTCCAAATGACGGATCATTGGACGCATTAATTGAAAAGCGGGCCAAAGAACTGGCCACCAAAATTGTGTTGCGTACCTCCAATACCATGAAATTGGAAGACCAGGGTAATACCAACAAGCGCATTGAAAAGGCCATCAAAGAAAGAGCCGAAGAAATTAAAAACGAAATGCCTAAAATTTTATGGGATTAGATTTTGACTCCATAGATGGACAAACCCCCATAGAAGAAGAAGAGAAAGAAGGCCTTCTTATTCCTACCATTGCCACCCGTGGCGAGTTAGACGAGTTTGAGCAGCAGAATATTGAACAGGCAGTACAATGGACACTAGGGCGTGCCTTTAAGCCGGAGCTGATTTTTACTGAAGAATTTATCCGCACGGTGCATAAACGAATGTATGCCGATGTGTGGGCATGGGCAGGTGAGTTCCGGAAAACCAATAAGAACATTGGCGTTGATATATGGCAAATACCATCCAACCTTAAATACTTGTTGGATGATGCTCAGTATTGGTACGAAAACAATACCTACCCACCCGATGAAATGGCTGTAAGATTCAAGCACCGCCTGGTAAGTATTCATTGCTTTCCAAACGGCAATGGAAGGCATAGTCGATTAATGGCCGATATTATCATCGAAAAACTATACAAGCAGCCTGTTTTTAGTTGGGGTGCTGCCAAGCTTTCCAGCGAAGGAGATAGCCGTAAAGCCTATCTCAAAGCTGTTAAAATTGCCGATCAAGGCGATTACAGTTTGCTGCTGGCGTTTGCCAGATCATAAAGTATCGCAACCATCCATTTTTATACAATGATTTGAAAAAGAGATAAACTTACCTTATTACTTATCATAATAAATTGTACCCTATTTGTACCTTGAAAAGTAGTCTGGCATATTGTCACAAAATTATGATCTGAAATTAATGAACATGCACAAAAGCCAATTGATAAAATTCAAATAATTTTACCATCCTCCATTTGAATAATCCGATGAGTGCGTTTTGCAAATTCGTAATCATGGGTGACAATCAGAAGTGATTGGTTAAAAAGAGCGCTTAACTCCTGAAATATTTCGAAAACAATCTCACTGTTTTTTTTATCCAAATTACCGGTTGGTTCATCGCCCATGATGATCACAGGATCATTGATAAGCGCGCGTGCAATGGCCACTCGCTGCTTCTGTCCGCCCGACAACTGATTGGGTCTTTTCAATGCTTCATTTTCAATACCCAGTACTTTAAGTTTTTCATAAGCCCGATGTTCCACTTCCTTTTCTGAATGCAAACCCAATTTAAGTCCAGGCAACATTACATTTTGGAGTACCGAAAACTCGTTTAGCAAATAATGAAATTGGAAAATAAACCCAATTTTTTCGTTCCTCACTCTTGCCAGCTCTCCTTCTTTTTTATTGCGCATGAGGGTGCCATCTATCATCAACTCTCCTTCGTAATCGGTGTCCATGGTAGAAAGAATATACAGCAGCGTCGACTTACCGCAGCCCGATTTACCGATGATCGAAACAAACTCAGCTTTATCAATTTCAAAAGTGATGTCCTTCAACACTTGTACTGAGAATGGATCATGAAAATATTTTGAAATATTCCGAGTCTGCAATATTGGTGAAGCCATGTTATTTACCTCTAATTATAATGACAGGATCTATTTTGCTGGCTTTTCGAGAAGGGAAGTAACCTGCGAAATAGGTGGTCAGCAGAGAAAATATTGCACCTATCGCATAAAACTTTGGGTCATAATCTATAGGATAAGTTTTTACTGCGGGTAGTGAAGCTGTATTAAAAGGAATTAAATCAATGAGCGCAGACAATCCCAATCCAAAAAACAAACCAAATAATCCACCTACGATTCCAATTGTTGAGGCGATGGTAGTGAAAATAAGTTTTACATCTTTACCGGAAAATCCTGTTGCTTTTAAAATAGCAATGGAATCCATCTTCTCATAAATCATCATGTTCAGAATATTGTAAATACCAAAGCCGGCCACAATCAGCAAAGTGATTCCCACAGCATAAGAAATGAGTGTCCTAACAAAACTCCCTGTTTCAAATTGTGCATTGGCTGTTTGAATATCTACAGCGTCTAATTCAAATAATTTTTCATACTCCTTTGCAACGGCAGGAGCAGACATAATATCTTTGATCTTTATCTGAATATCCGTAACAAAATTTGAAGACTCCCCAAGCATTTTTTGTGTAGTCTTCATCGAACAATAACTTTGTGCATTGTCAAACTCCCGAATGCCGGATTGAAAATTGCCCACTACCTTTAATTGAACCTGTTCACCTCTTGAAGTGGTCACTTGAATCATATCTCCAATTTGAACCAACATTTTGTCTGCCACGCCTTTTCCTAAAATGATGCTGTTCGGTATATTTTTAAGATCCATATAATCACCGGACACCACGTAATCCTTAAATAAAAATAATTTATTCTCCTCTTCCACATCAATGCCACTGATGATTCCGGTAAGATCTACTAAACCCACATTGTAAAAAACCTGTGCCGTAATTTTAGGGGCCACCCCAATAACGCGATCATCCTTATTTAATGCAGCTATGGTAGCTCCGCTGTTGTATATTTCTGCCCGCTTTTTTTTGGGCTTTATGGAACTGATGAAATTATAAAACCCTTTAAATGAAACAGACTTATCAATTGGCTGCTGGTCTGACGGTTTAATCTCATTGAATAAAAGTATATGTGGCGTTCTGTTAAGTATCAGCCCATCCAGCAATGTGTTTAGTCCGGACATAAAACTAAGCAGGGCAATAAACATGGTAATGCTGAAGGTAACCCCAATGGCAGCAACCATGGTTTGTCTCCATCTTGCCATCAATAAGGAAAGAGAAATTCTGGCTATAAGTTTATACTTCATTCCGGAGGTTCTAATAATTCATCTTCAGGGGAAACGCCTGACAGTATTTCGACTTTTTGATAATCCTTTAATCCTATTTTTACTATTACTTTTTCTCCATTGCTTTTAATTACCATCGAATCGTTCACCAAATATTTCCTTGGAATCAGCATTGCTTTATCCTTGGAAGAAATTACGATGTTTGCCTCAAAAGAAATATTGGGATACAATATTTCAGGACGCTCCATAAATTCAGCCTCTACCAAAAATGTTTTGCTGCGTTCATTCATTATAGGGTTTATTTTGGTAACCTTCGCTTCAAAAATCTTTCCTCTATAACTGTCCAAGGTTAAATGCACACGAAGATCTTTACGAATTTTAATAATATCAAATTCATCCACTTCCATTTCCAATATAAAACTACCCGCATCGCCGATCACGCATATTGGTGTTTGTGGTCCAACAATCTCTCCCAAATTTTTGGAAATGCTGTAAACCATTCCATCAATCTCACTCCGCAAGATGTATTCACTTTTGAGGCTGTTCGATATGAGCAGATTTTTCTTGGCCTGAGAAGAATTAAAAGTCAACTGACGCTTGAGATCGTTGTATCTTAAAATGGAAGAAAGGTAAGAAGTTCTGGAATTCTGATAAGCGAGTTCCTTCTGTTCTAATTCTGCCTTTGACCCAATCTCCTGCTGCCACAGAGATTTTTGTCTGAAATAAAGGAGGGAGTCATTTTTCATTTTGTTGAATGAAAAGTCAATCAACATTTTGGCTTCGCTTAATTTGCCCTGATTGGCCTGTATATCTGTAAAGGAAGCATTGAGTTCTGCATTTTCCCTATTCAATCGTTGAATTTCACTGGAGATCGACAAAATAGGTGTCCCTTTCTTTACAGTATCCCCTTCTGAAACATATAATTTATTTATAACCCCACTGACCGTGGCAAACGCCTGATACTGATTTTTACTTCTCACGACCCCTGATGCATAGATAGATTCAGTGACCGCTCCTACAGTAGGCCTTACTTTTTGTACTTTACGATCGCAGGCAAGAATGAAAATTGCAATAAAAAAAAATGCTAAGAATCCCCTCATCAAACAAAGATCCAATAAATAAGAGATTCGGAGTATGATATCTGTCATTTAAATTTCTGATATCCATCAATTTATGCAATAATGTAACAATTCTTAAATTCACGAAAGACCAATTATAATCTGATGAGCATTTCATAACAGGTGGTGGATACAAAAAAAAATACTTGTCTAAACTTTAGCGGCAGAAATAGCTTTTAGGCTTTAAACTAAAAGATATTGCATCAGCAAATTCCTTAAAGATTTTTTATGGACTAAAAAATTCAATTGAAGACTAACCTATTTAATTATTTGAAAGGAAAATACATTCCCTTGATAGGATCCAGTGAATACTCAAAAAGAATTGTAAAGCACTTGCACTTTTTAAAATTTCAACAGCCATGGCATTTTCCTGGTTAGAAGCCAGACTGTTCATGAAAGATTTAATCTTTAAATTTCAATCGTCAGTAAATTAATTGCAGTCTACCCGGAGAACAATTTACACCATTTATGCATTCGTTAGCCCGATGTTTCAGAAATAAGTTACTTTTGAATATAAATAAATTTCTTCCCTGCTGTTCCGTGCCTAAAATTCGTGAAATAATTGGCAAATCATGTCACCTATTTGAAAATTAACATTGAATTCATCACAGAAAAGGAACCGATCCAATTTGTTAACAATTTATATAATAAAGTTGAATTAAAAAAAATGAATATGCCAGAAAGTAAAAAAAGAAATGCAGGGAATGGAATTGGCCTTGGAGTTGCACTTGGAGTTGTATTTGGGGTCGTGTATGGCTCTAAGTATGGAAACCTTTCTAAAAGCATGGCAATTGGTCTTGCCATGGGTGCAGCAATCGGGGCCATTTTTGACTTTGCAGGCAAGGAAAAATAAATTTTAGGATACAAAGTTCTGGAATCCTCCAATCGTTGGTATAAAAAAAATTAAGAATTTAAATAATCAGTATAAATCCAGATAGACATGACATTCATAACCATCATCGGAATTACCATTGTATTCCTTTTATCAGGACTGCGCATAGCCTTCGAATTCCAACGAGGTGTAATTTTTAGACTCGGCCGCTTTTTGACCATAAAAGGTCCAGGGCTTTATTGGATTATTCCACTCGTTGACAGACAAGTAAAGGTTGATATCAGAACTAAAACAGTTGACCTTGAGCAACAAGAAACCATCACAAAAGATAGTGTGACTATAAAAGTAAATGCAGTTTTATGGTTTAAAATCACCAACCCTGAAGATGCCATCATAAAAGTTGCAGATTATAACAAAGCTGTGTACCAATTTTCAGTAACTGCTCTTCGAAATATAATTGGCCAGCATTCTCTGGACGAAGTGTTAAGAGAAAGAGAGGAGATCAATGGAACGCTCCAAAAAATTGTTGATTCGACCACGGAGCCCTGGGGTATTAAAATTGAAATGGTCGAAATGAAAGATGTAGAAATACCCGAAGCTATGCAAAGGGCGATGGCAAGGGAAGCCGAGGCCATCCGAGAAAAACGAGCCCGCATAGTAAAAGCCGAAGCAGAACTAGAAGCCTCCATTAAACTCACTCAAGGAGCCAAAGAAATGGAAGGGAGTCCAATAGCGCTGGAATTAAGAAGGATGCAAATGTTATCTGAAATTGGGATTGACAACAACACCACTACTATTGTGCTTGTACCTTCTGACTTCACCAATGCTGCTAAAAGTTTTAGTGAACTGGCAAATAGAAACAAAGCTGCCTTGTAATATTTACACTTCTAAACAGAATGGCACTTAAAAATGAGTCCCCCAGTAAATATTGAAAAATATTGATTATTGAAGGAATATAATTCTTTAAAAAAAACCAGGACACTCAACAATAAATAATTGGGTTTTATACAAATAAAAAACCAGACCTCTTGTGGTAAGATGCTGCTTTTATGTCTTATTTAAGAGAAAATAAAATATTTTTTTCAACATCAAGATCCTTGCAAAAGATGCTATTCTATTTAGAATTTTAGTTAAGACAATTTAGTTCACTTCAATTCTTACCAAAATTAAAATTAGCAGGATTGGACAAGTGGTAAAACCTCCAACCATCCTACTTTTGCATCAAAGTAAAAATTATGAAAAACAGATTGTTTGCAATAATTATATGGACTCTTTTTTTGTTAACCAGCTCAAATGCTTTGAGATCACAAAGCCAGCATTTATGCGGACAACATGCGGTCACTTCCAATTGGTTTGAAAAAAATCCTGACTTAAAAATCAATTATGAGCGAACAGCACAAAATATTCAAAGATCCCTTCACTCAAAAATAAATGGAAACCAGGATCAACCAACTGAAGAAATCATTACCATTCCGGTAGTTTTTCACATTCTACATCTGGGAGGTCCTGAGAATATAAGTGACGAACAAATATTTGATCAAATAAGAATTTTGAATCGCGATTACCAGAAACTTAATGCGGATACTTCGCAGGTAGTATCTGCATTCAAAAACAAGATTGCCAAAGTTGGATTTAAATTTGTGCTGGCAGGGATAGACCCTGAAGGAAATTGCACCAATGGAATCGTGAGGCATTACAGCAGTAAAAATTTCTGGAATGCCGATAGTCTTCAAGATTTTACTTTTACCTGGCCACCAGAAAGATACTTAAACTTCTACATTGTTAAATCCATAAACCTTGCACCCGCCTATACTTTTTTACCTGGAATCGGCATTCCCAATCATGCGGATGCTGTGGTATGTGAATCCTGGTTGGTAGGTAGTATCGGCACGGCCACTCCGGCCAATTCAAGAGTACTGACACATGAGGTAGGACATTGGTTTGGTTTGCCACACATTTGGGGTGTAAGCAATGCTCCAGGAGTAGCTTGCGGAGATGACTTCGTGGATGATACGCCTGTTACAAAAGGATTTGTAAGTTGCAATATCAATAACGCTGCGGTATGTGATCCAAACTTTGAGGAAAATGTTCAAAATTATATGGATTATGCACCTTGCAAACTTATGTTTACCAATGGGCAGTCAGACTATATGCATGAGACCATTGAATTGGGCTTGAACAAGAGAGATCAGTTGGTGAGTATGACTAATTTAAATTCAACAGGCGTACTTGGCAATCCGCCCTGCAGAAATAAAGCAGATTTTGTAGCTTCTTACACAGCAGTTTGCAAAGGAGAGAGCATTGCATTTTCCAATCAGAGTCAGACTGGGGCAGACAGTGTACAACTTACATGGTTTATAGAAGGAGGAATTCCTTCTGTTGCAAGTGATCCTGTCATTGAGATCAGATTTCCGGATACCGGAATATTTGAAATCAAACTGTTGGTTACAAGTACTCAAACCATTGACAGTATATCAAAATTTATTAGGGTAACGGATGGAGAGAAGGGCTTACCTGCTCCACAAATGTACTCTTTTGAGGATGGAAGATTGCCTGATGAATTCAAAACTTATAATTTTGAATCCTCCGGTATTCAATGGGAGGTACTAAAAACGACCGGCGCTGTGAATACCCAGTCATGTGTATTCTTAAATCATGCCAATGGGATTAATTCAGATCATAGATCGTATCTTGAAACCCCCTATTATGATTTATCAAAAAACAATAAACCGAGTATGTCCTTTTATTATTCCTATGCTAAAAAGTATCCCAATCAAGCTGATTCATTCAGATTGGAATATACCTTGGACTGTGGTAAATCGTGGAATATATTTCAAGGTTTGCACAGCACTCAGATCATGTCCAATCTAACTGGGGGGATAGTAGCCTCCGCCTTTTACCCAAAAACATCAAAGGATTGGAGAAAACTTAACCTTACAAATTCTTTTGAACAAATTTTCAAAAACCAGCCAAGCGTAAAATTCAGGTTTTATTTTAAAAGTGACCCAAGAGCAAATGGCTCCAACAATATTTTTATTGATGAGATCAACATTAGTGATGAATCCATTACAGGTGTAACCAATAATAAAGATGAACCCGCCATTCAAATTTACCCCAACCCATCGAATTCCCTCGTTATCATTGATATAAAAAGTGATGACTTAGGTGAATCTGAAATAGAAATTGGAAATCTTACGAACTTTTCCACAGAAATAATAAAACCAGTCTACACTTACGAAGGGAAAACCAGATTTATCCTGAATACAATGGGACATATGCAACCTGGGATTTATTTCTTACGAATCAAGAAAGAAGGTTACACAGAAATTATAAGAAAAATAGTGTTGCTAGAAAAATAAATTTAAAATCAATAAAAAATAAACAGTGAAATTAAGTGTAAATAAAACTGTTCACTTTATTCTAGTGCCTTAGAAGGTGCTTTCCCAAAAAATTGTTTAAAAGCCTTGCTGAAGGAGTGGATATCACTGTATCCAACTTCAGTTGCCAAATTTGCTAATGGGATGGATTGCTTCTTCAGCAGTTCGTTGGCTTTCTGCATTCTTTTTTGCTTTATGTATTGATATGGGCTTTGGCCATAGGTATTTTTGAATAATCGAAAGAAATGGTATTGGGATAAATTTGATTCAACAGCTATTTTAGAAACATCAATATCCATAGCAAAATACAGGTCAATAAAAGATTTGCCTTTAGCCAATTTCTTCAACAAATCTCTCTTTGTGGTAGATTTAACACAACGGATGGATTGCAATTGTTTCACCACGGGTATATAATCCGCTATGACACCTTCAGAGAGTTTATAGAAAAATTCCTTACTAAATTCATAATCCCCATATGGGTTTTTTAGAAGGATGGCATCCAGGTGATTTAATTGTTTGCCCAAATGGGTTTGACTCGATTGAAGGTGATGTTCTAAAAAGTCAGGAGAATTAAAAAAATTGTCCAAAGCTAAGTCCGCAATATTGGTATCCGGCGCTTTGTAAATGGCGACAACTTCTGACAGAAGGTCACGCGCAATGTCAATACAAATACCTTTCACATGTGCCTTACTGTCGATGCTTACCTTTCCTTCACAATGATTGTTGCACAATAAATATTCCCCCTGGTGCAACAAATAATCTCTTTCCTTGAGTCTATACAATTCATCCCCTTGCATGACATATTTGATGGAAAAATTTTTGAATGGTAGTTTTGATTCAAAATTTTTACAAGAAGAATACATAACAATATTGCCATCATGTTCACGGCCCTTACTCTTCACTCCATTGTCATCAACAGTCACATACATGAGATAAATAATTTGACCTAAAAATATGGATAAGTAAGCAGGTGGATCATTTTTTTCGACCAATTCCTTCTCACAACCGACAAAATAATAACTCTAATTTTTCTCCGGATTTTCATTTTAACGCAAGAGGAATGGATTAATTCTTAACCCTATTTTGCTCACTTTCCGACCCTGTGCCTTTGTGTTGAGGTTTAACAGTGCTAGATTTGCCAAATCGATAGGAAAAGGACAGCGAAACAGATCTGGTATCCAATCTGCTGTTCCAGTCAGCAGCTGTATTTCTTAAATTATTTATAATACCATCTGCTCTTCTGGTGTACAAAATATCACTTACCCCTAACTTCAGATTACCTTTGTCTTGTAATATTTTCTTCTGCAAGGAAAAATTCAGTGTTCCGAAACTTTTGATGAGGAGTTGGGCATATACAAAGTCACTTTGATAATCACCCCGAATTTCAGCATTCCAACCTTTGACGAATTGAAAACTGTTGTTTAGTGAAGCTACATAGTAATTCCCTTCAGCGTTGAGTTTTTGCGAATACAAATCACTCTTGTAAATCTGATGTCCTAGCTCGAGATATAAATTCATCCGATACCATTTGCAGATGGATTTTGAGGCATCCAATGACAATGAAACAGCATCATTGGTGGATATATTTCCCGGACGACTGTAATAGATGCTGTCTTTAATTTCAAGCGTTTCGTTGATCCCATCTGTAGTAATTGAATAGTTGAGGGAAGTATTGATGAAATTATTAAAAGAATAAGAAAGTGAAAAATTGGCGGAATAAGTAGGCAATAAATTAGGATTTCCACTGTAGAAAGTAAATTTGTCCAATGGGCTAATGAAGGGATTCAAATCCTGAAAAAAAGGTCTGTCAATCCTGCGTCCAAATGAAAGCCCCCAAATATGTCGGCCTGATGCATCCGCTTGCCAGGAAGCATAAAAAGTAGGGAATAGATTCGTATATGTTCTTGTAAAACTAGTATCTTCCTTCTCCACATTGCCTAATTGATTTCCTTTCAAATGGGTTGTTTCAGCCCTCAATCCAAACTGCATTTCTATGCGATTGAAATTTCTCGAGTAATTAAGATAAGCCGCATGTATCCATTCCATATAGAGGAATCTGTTGCTCAAATCATAATCAGGCACGGTCAAATTAGCGATGGTATTTGTGTATATGGCTTCGTTGTCTGTTTCTGTGAAGGCTGATTTTACACCCATTTCAAATTTAGATACTTTATTTAAGGGTTTAGTAAAATCTATTTTAAATGCATAGATATTAATATCTGAAGGAATCCTACCATTAATTTGATCCTGATAACCAAGAATGCCATTTGCATTGTAAAGGTAATTTTTGAAAAGCTGTTCGCTGACAGAGTGGTAGGTCACATAATCTGCATCCATCGTTAAAGTAGTGCCAAAAGTATCCAGCTGTTTGTTAAAATAGAGGTTGAAGGTGGCATTTTCAAAATTACTTTCAGTAGTATTATCTGCAACGACCCGATTAATTAGAGCGGATTGATCATCCCGCACATAGGCCACATTATTTGTATGATCACCGGTAGGATTGAGGAGTCCTCTTGCTGAAACACCCACTGTTGTATTATTTGTTACATAGTAATCGAATCCAATTTTAGCATTCGCAGACTGCCCATCTTTGACAATAAATGAATTTTGTGCAAAGGAAGATGTGGGTATGTTCAAATCATTTCTGTAAAATCTGTTGATGTTCAGATCCTGAAAGCTATTTCTGATTCCACCATTGATATTTGCATACACACTGATTTTATGTTGGTTTAGATTCAGATTCAGACTGTTATTGCTTCTGGTGTATTGACCTTGCTGTACACTTAAAACTGTGTTCCCGTGAAAACCCAAAACTTTGGTTCTTTTGGTAATGATATTGATTACTCCTGAGTTTCCTGCGGCTTCATATTTTGCAGAAGGGTTGGTCATTATTTCAATTTGTTTGATTGTGCTTGCCGGTAGAGATTTTAAATAATTTGCAAGCTCCTGACCTGAGAGATAGCTTGGTTTGTTATCTATAAAAACAGCTACTCCAGACCTTCCCTTTAATCTGATGCTTTCATTTTGATCCAGGGTAACGCCTGGTGCGAGTTCAAGTATTTCAAGTACATTCAAGGATGCTGCAGCCAGTATGGCATCTGTGTTGACTACCATCCGGTCAATTTTACGTTCTACAAAAGGTATTTTTGCAGTAACGGTCACTTGCTCCAATAAATGAAGATCCGACATCAATACAATGTCATCGATATTTATTTGTTGTTGTTGTCCAGCAATTATTAAATTTCGACTTAAAGGTTCATAACCCCTCAAGAATACCTGCAAAATATACCTTCCTTCCGGGACTTTACTCAATTCAAAACTTCCATCCAGGTCAGTGTAATCAGAAGTGAAAATCGAGTCTGCTTGTTCTTCAGAAAGTGATACAGTTGCCAGGTCGATGGGTTTGTAATCTGCATCTATAATTTTTCCCTGGATGCTATAATTGCTTTGGGCAGTAAGCGTCCAGAAACTCGAAAACAAAATAATACTAAAAATTCCAAATTTTGACATCATGGTTAACATTTAAAATCAGCATCAAGTAAAGCTTCCATCAAAAAATAATTCATCTTATATCCCCCAATCAAAAGCTGAAAAATAAATCGGCTTTCAGTTTATTGGACAAGCCTAAGGTTTGAATAATAAAGATTTTTCCGGAAGGCTCGAAGACAATTCAAATCCTCCTGACCGGGAGGAGAATTTAAATGCATTCGCCTTTTCAAATTCCATAAAACTAGATTAAAGTAATTTCAAACATGCAAAAGTACGCCCTTCTCAAAAATCATGTTTATCCAAAACTGCTAAAATCTCTCAAGATCACTCAATAAATCAAATTTCTGCACAACAAACTTTCATTATTTTATTAGAAATATTAAGAATCCAAAATAATGCAACAGCCTCTGAATTGTATTGACTTACATTATAGAATAGTATTTTGGGTGCAAATTCATGAATTAAGGTAATTGATAAATGATATTGCAGTTAATATAAAAACAGATTGAAGGTGTCAGATCTTTTAGATAGTTACCAACGAGGATCTATTCAGAATTATATCCAGTGATTAAATAACCTATTACTTGTTTTGCATTTTTTCAAGCGTCTTCAGAACTTCTTCTCTGTTCTTTGCAGACTTTATAAAATCCGGTAGCTTTTCCACCATCGTCATTTTAAATCTATCGGTAGTTCGCTCTCTTAAGGTTGCCCTGACGTAGTTTTCGATTTCCAGTAAATGTTTCTGGTTATAAGCCCAAATAAGTTCACCCTTTACGCTACCCGAATACCACAGCGGCAAACCAAAAGCAGGGTCTATGGTTCCGGAAGGATGGTATTTTAATTGATAGGACTCCCAGTTTTCACTGATGCGATTGAGCGTTGTACAATTTCCGCAAGTAACGTTTACATACTTGGGAATACTTTTTCGCTCAGTAATGTCCATAACCAACCATTCCAGACATTGACGACATTTTGCCTTGCTTGAAATTTTGTAGCGCATGCGGTCTTTGCCTGCTTCGGAAAAATGACAAGCAGTACATTTCAATACCCCATTTTTAAAATCAAAGGGTTGCGGAACGGATACTATCGCCTTGCCTTGACATTTGGGGCAATGCACCGCAAACTCATTCATCAAATCATAGAGTCTTATCGGCTCTGATTCATATCTTTCCATAAATTCTTTTCACAAAATTGAACAACATCTTTTATGAATAAATTAATATTGATAAAACCTGATTAGAATAAAAATAAATTTCAGATTTTTTAAAAATCAGTTTCAAATAATTAATTGCCAAAATTAATGAACTTTACAATTTTATCCTCATTAACTAAAATTGGAATATAATTTTAGTTGCCACATTTGAATTTGAACTGAGTTTGTGTCCAAAATTTACTAAGCCATACACTATTTTAGCTTCATCAAATCCCTTAATTTCTTAATGGCAGTAGTCCTGGTATTGACATCCAACCTCATATAAGCATTGTTGATGTGGCGTTTCAGCGTATTGATCGAAATATACAATTCCTGACTTATTTGTTGATTAGTCTTTCCTCCATAGATCAATTGCAGTACTTCAAATTCACGTTGTGAAAGTGGACTGTGTAGGGACGAATTAATTGCATCCAGATTCAAATCCACATTCTTAGGATTGCTGAACCCGGCAAAATTAGCGAGGGAAATTTCAAGAGTGGTCAGTAATGTTTTCTCATGGAAGGGTTTTACCAGATAACCTGAAGGCTGAACCTGCTTAGCACGATCGAGGGTATTCTTATCTGAATAAGAGCTTAAAAAAACAAATGGGATCCCTAATTTTTCATGAATGTATTTCCCTAAATCAATTCCATCCTGCTTTCCTTCCAGATTGATATCCAAAAGTACAATATCCGGCTTACCTTCCTTCAGACTGAGCATTCCTTCTTCAAAATCATAAGCGATTCCAGCCACTTCATAATCATTGTTGTTCAGATACATGGCAAGGTTTTCGGCGATGAGGGGTTCATCTTCTACAATGAGTACGCGTACTTTATAATTGATTTCCTCCATCGCTATTTTTTGCTAAACTGAATTTGGATCTGTGTGCCCTGTATTCTATTCAAATCCAATTTTCCCTTTAACTTTTGAACAAATGCCCGCACCATTTTATATCCAAAACTACTGCTTCCTGCAATATCAATACCTTCAGGGATGCCAACTCCATCATCCTTAATTCCAAGATGAATTTTTTCATCCACTTCTTTCAGACTAACCTGTATGGTGCCACCTCCCAGATTATAAAATGCATATTTTAAAGCATTGGTCACCAATTCATTGATGATCATACCAATCGATACTACCGTATCCATATGCAATTGAATGGGATCCACTTCCACCTGAATATTTACTTTTTCCCCTTCCTTCTGATAGGCTGTTACCAAATGGTCCACAAGATTAAGTACATAATTGGGCATGTCCACCATATTTAAGCCAGCCGAAGCATATAAATTCTGATGGATAAATGCCATGGATTGCACCCGGTGTTTACTTTCCATTAATAAATTCTGATAACCATTGTCCTGAGCATATTTGGATTGCAAATCCAGTAAACTTGAAATAACCTGTAGATTATTCTTAACACGGTGATGAACTTCCTTATTGATAAATTCCAAATCATTTGTTTGCTTTATAATGATGGCATTTTTTTCCTGTTGCTTTCTGAGTAAAAAGAAAACCAGCAAAGACAATCCCATCAACAGTATAATACCAAACCATAAAACAGTTTGAAAATTCTGCTCATCAACAAGTGTCGCTTTCCGTAAATCATTTTCACGAACCAAAGCTTGGCTCATGACCCGTTCTTGCTGAAGTTGCTGACTTTGCAAAGCTTGTTCCCGAACTGCTGCTTCATGCAACTGATGTTCTTGCTTCAATGTATAATCTTTCAATTGATTCTCTCTCTTCAGTCCTGCCTGCAAAAGCAATTCCCGTCTAATTCGTTCTTCCTTTAACTGATTCTGAATTTTAAGATAATCTATCTCCCGATCCCTAATATGCACTTCGGAGTTTGATTCAATTGCTTCAGCCAACTTACTATTTTCCTTACTGGAATAACTGGTGCTGTTATGATTCAAATATTTTATTAACTCATAAGCTTTCTGAACATTGCCATTTCTGTAATAGGCCTCTGCAAGATTTGACTTGATGTAGTAATCAATGAAGGGCGTAAAGCCCTGATGAGAAAGCGCTTCCGCCTTGTTGAATTCTTCGAGCGCCTTTTCTTCTGATGAAACCGTCATGGCATAATTACCTTTTAATACGTGTAGGCGGACTTTAAAAAAATCTTCTTTAGGAATATCCTTTGCCTGTTCAATTTCCTGTATGATGGTGTTAAGTTCTGTGTAATTTTTATTTGTGTAGTAGAAATTTGCCAGCTCAACCTTGGATTCATAGATGGCCGGAATATTCTTTTTTAATTGTGCCAATTCCAGACTTTGCTTAATAAAAAACACTTGCAGAATCCAATCTTTCTAGGTCAAGATAAATTCTACCCAATGCCAATGCATTTTTCTGCATGGCAGAACTTTTATTTAATTTGGTAAACAATAAGAGTGAACGGCGGTAAAAATGAATAGCCTTATCTGGTTTACTGATTTTGTCAAAAACAAGGGCCAAATCTTCCTGCAATTCAGCCATCAATTCTTCCTCGTGATTTGATTTTGCCAGTTCCAAAGCAGACCTGATCTTTGTTGTGGAACTAAAAAAACGACCATTTTTAAAATCAATTCCGGCTAATATTTTCAAAGCCAATGCTTCCGTATATGGATCCGATTTGTTGAGAAGTGAGTTCAGCAATTGGATGGCCTTTTCAGTACTGTCCAATTCAATTAAGGCCTGTGCTTTATAAACCTTGCACAAGTCTTCCATGGTTGCTAATTTATCATGCTGATAACTCAACATCCATTGTTCAATTACTGCCAGGGCATTATCGGGCTTATTTTCAATCAATTCAGATAAATCAGCAACCAACTGATCACGACCTAAAGGAGTGAAATGCTCTTGCCCCTCTAAGGAAAGAGATATTAAAAAGCAAAATAGTAAGAGGACTCGCAAGATTAATTCAAAGTTACATTATTATAAATTCAAAGATAGGATTTGACGCGTGGAAAGCAATAACCCTTAAGGGTGAATTTAATTTAATTGATTGAAATCACCCTTTTGGGTGAATGAGATGATCCGGCATGGCTATAAATTTGTTCAACAAATTATTAAATATGAAAGGAATTATTACAATCGGAATTTTATTCTTTGCCATTCTCCAGTTAAATAGCCAGAGGCGATTTGATGTACAATTTATGTTGGATGGCAGAGTGCGAGAGAGCATTATTGTATTACCCAGCACCCCACCACCAGCGGGTGGATATCCCGTGGTGTTTATGCTGCATGGAACCAGTGGCGATGGTTTGAAATTTTACAACATTTCCGGGTGGAAAGAATTAGGAGAGGAAGAAAATTTCATTACGGTGTTTCCATCCTCTTTACGCTGGTGCTTTACAGATGATGGAATTGAAGAGCACAATACCCGATGGGTTAATGGTAATGTTACTGATTTTCCATGTTCCGGTCCTCCACAAGATTATGTTGACGATGTCAAATTCTTAAAAGTACTTGCAAAGCGGATTGCTGACACCTTTTCGGTAAATGAAAAAATGATATTCTGTTCAGGATTTTCGAATGGCAGTTCGATGATACATAAACTTGCCATAGATGCGGGAGATGTATTCGCAGCAGTTGCAGGTACGAGTTCACCACTGGCTGCCGGAGATTCTAGTTGGCCAGTAAACAGAATTCCTGTGTGGTTTATGGTAGGATCCCTGGATGATCGTTTTATTAAGCCACCCTTTACTGAACTTCCATTTGGCGGCGATTCTATTCTCGGTTATTTGAAAATACCTTTGAACAGAGCTTTGGTATGCCAGGGGCTGCGTAACGAATTCATTAAAACTGAAAAGGACAGTTCACACAGCTATCAATTTCTAAACAACCTGCCTGGTGAAATTTCCAAACCCTATATTTTCACTCTGCTTAAAGGAATGACACACCAATATCCCAATGGAGACAACTATCCACTGAGTGCCCCAAGACTTTTTTGGGAATTTTTTAAACGATCAGTAGCCGTCAGTACTAAACAAGTGGTGACATCTTCAAATGAAATTCTTGCCCTTCCAAATCCTTCAAATGATCTAATAGAAATTTCCATTCCGGAACATCATGGAAATTATCATTGGAATCTTTATGACACGCAAGGTAACTTACGTTTAAAAGGGAATCAAGCGAAGGGTGAGTTAGTACTAATTAAAAAATCCGAATTAGGCACAGGCTTATACTTGTTTCGCGTAGACCTTGGCAACAGCGCTTTAAGTCGAAAAATTATTTTTAACTAATGAATCTAAATCTTATGAAATTTAATCTCAGCTGTGTTGTTTATTTGACTTGTATGACAAGTCTTTTCGCTCAAACACGTTATGATATAAACCTAATTTCTGAAGGCCGTCTTAGGGAATGCATCGTTGTTAAGCCAAGCACAAGTCCACCGATAGGCGGATATCCAATTGTCTTTATGTTGCACGGAACGAGCCAGGATGGCGAATTATTTTATGATAACTCCGGTTGGAAAGAATTAGGCGAACAAGAAAATTTTATCACCGTTTTTCCTAACTCCTTAAGATGGTGTTATATGGATGATGGTGTAGAAACCCATGGTTTACGATGGGTTAACGGACAAGTAACAGATGTTCCATGTTCGGGAACACCACAGAACTACATCAGTGATGTCCATTTTCTAAAACTGTTAGCCAAAAAAATCGCAGACACATTTCCAGTCAATTCTGCAATGATTTTTGCATCTGGTTTTTCAAATGGAAGTGGAATGATTCACAAACTAGCTATTGAAGCGGGAGATGTGTTTGCTGCTTGCGCGGGATCCGGCTCTTTTTACCAGTTGGTGATTCTGCAAGACCAATCCATCGCATTCCCGTATGGGCCATGATGGGAACAAGAGATGACAAATCAATAAGGCCTCCCTTCACGGAAATTCCATTCGGAGATGACTCGGTTTTAGTATATTTCAACAGACCCCTTCAAAGGATGATTGATTGTCAAGGTGTAACTCAAAATTTCACAAAATTTGAAACAGCCATCACGCATACCTATGATTTTAAAGAAAATATTTCCGGAGATACCGGACAATTGTATCGATTTACATTGGTTAAAGATATGTTCCATGTATATCCAAATGGAATGAATTTTAGGTTGGAAGCTGCGAAATTGTTTTGGGAATTTTTTAAGAACTCAGTAACCGTAAACACAGAACATCCCAGGAACATTTCAAACGAAATTCTTGCCATTCCTAATCCATCGAATGATATAATTGAGCTTTCTATTCCAGCAAATGATAAATCCTATCAATGGAGTCTATTTGATGCATACGGTCGATTGCGGATGAACGGGAATCAAATATCAGGTGAGCGTGTTCAATGCAGGAAATCAGATTTAGGAACAGGAATGTACATTTTCCAAGTCAGGCTGGGAGACAAAGTCATCAGTCAAAAAATAATTTTTCAATAAATATTTTCTGCACCAAACAATTAATTCTTCACTTAAAATCTATTTTGAATCGTCAGGAAGGTTCGACTGATTTGATTGATCATACTAAATCTGAAAGATATGAAACTACATTTAAAATTAGGTATTGCATCGCTGCTATGGCTGAGCCTTACAAATTTTTATGCCCAACAGCGGATCGATGCATCCATGCTGGTAAATCGAGAATTGCGTGAATTTGTAATCTTCAAACCATCCGGAAACTCACCTTCAGGAGGGTATCCGCTGGTTTTCATGTTGCATGGAAGTAATCAAAGCGGCCCACAATTTTACAATATATCAGGATGGAAGGAAGTAGCTGAGAGAGAAAAATTTATAGTAGTTTTTCCCACAGCATTGATCTATTGCACTACAGAGGGCGTTCAAACAAAATGGAGTCACGGCAATACCTATTCTGTGCTTTGCCCGGGTGATACCTTAAGAGATGATATTCCTTTTTTTTATAAAATGATAGATACGATATCAAGCATTGTACCTATAAATCAAAAAAAAATATATGCGACCGGATTTTCCAGCGGAGGAACCATGGTTCCCAAATTAACTATTGAAATGCCGGGCGTATTTGCTGCGGCAGGTTGTGGCAGTGGAAATCTGGATGAAAGAGATACCAAGCCTATGAAACCAAAAGTACCTACCTGGGCAATACGAGGAACTCATGATCACAGTTTTATAGATAGAACTGGAAGACCTTGTCCATTTAACGATACAGCCTTAGTTGTGAATTCCAATAATCTGAGCAACCACCTTACCTCTATGGGTTTGAGTTGGAATTTTTCCAAAGACTCAAACGCCTATTCCATTCATTATAATTTCACCGATCCCCTTCCAGGTGAATCAAAGACCTTCTTCAGATGGAGCATCTTTTACGGATTGGAACACTTATATTTTAATGGAAGCAACTACCTGAATCAATTGCCAAATCCACCCATTGAAGCTGAATTGTTTTGGGAATTTTTTAAAACAGTGTCCCTGATTAATTCTACAGAAAATAACGAACGACCATCAATGGTCACCATTTATCCAAACCCTTCTTCTGAATCAATCAACATTTTATATTCAGAAGACCCTGCAGGGGATGCTCAAATGCTAAATTTATACAACATGACCGGACAGCTTGTCTTTAAAAATTTAATTCAGCCCAATGAGCCGGTGGTCATCCATAAATCCTCCATCGGAAGTGGCATATTCATTCTTCAATTGGCATCCCGGAAACAAAAAATAGTTCGCAAAATTATTTTTAATTGATGCAATTCATTTCAAAATAAAATCAGCAAGGTTACCCCATATCATTAGAAATCAAAGAAAGGATCTTACTCACTTAAAACAATAACTCGTTGGTTTGAAACTTGCGTATTTTTTGAAATAATTCTTTAAGGTAATTGACTAAGTTCAGGCAAAAGACTATATTTGTTCTAATAAATATTTATTATGAAAGGAATTATTACCATCGCAGTTTTATTTGTTGCAATTCTTCAGCTGAACTGCCAGAGACGGTTTGATGTACAATTTGTAGTGGATGGCCGAATGCGGGAAAGTATAATTGTTCAACCCAGCACTCCGCCACCTGCAGGAGGATATCCAGTAGTGTTTATGCTGCATGGAACCAGTGGCGATGGTTTAAAATTTTATAATATTTCAGGATGGAAAGAATTAGGTGAAGATGAAAATTTCATTACCGTCTTCCCATCCTCCTTAAGTTGGTGCTTTGTAGAAGACGGGGTAGAAAAAAACAATACCAGATGGGTCAATGGCAATGTAACAGACTATCCATGTTCAGGGCCTCCGCAAAATTATGCGGACGATGTAAAATTCTTAAAAGTGCTTGCAAAGAAAATTGCAGACACCTTTCCGGTAAATGAAAAAATGGTATTTTGTTCAGGCTTTTCGAATGGTTGTTCGATGATACACAAGCTTGCCATTGATGCGGGAGAAGTATTCGCAGCCGTTGCAGGCACCAGCGCACCTTTGATGGTAGGAGATTCTGCAAGACCGATCAACAGGATACCTGTTTGGTTTATGGTAGGAACCCTGGATGACCGTTTTATTGTACCTCCGTTTACAGAACTTCCATACGGTGGAGACTCCATTCTTACTTATTTAAACCCATTTATAAACAGAGCCCTGGTTTGCCAGGGATTAAAAAATGAATTCATTAAAAATGAAAGGGACAGTATTCATACTTATCAATTTTTGAATAACCTACCCGGTGAAATATCGAAACCCTATATTTTTTCCCTGATTAAAGATATGACTCACGAGTATCCGAATGGTATCAACTATCCCTTGAGTGCGCCTAAAATTTTCTGGGAATTTTTTAAACGCAGTGTAACAGTCAATACTACACAACCGGCGACACCGTCAAACGAAATTCTTGCCATACCGAATCCATCGAATGATTTTATCGAGTTTTCAATTCCAGCATATAATCAAACCTACCAATGGAACCTATATGATGCCTACGGTCGATTGCGGATGAAAGGAAATCAAACACCAGGTGAAAGTTTTAAATGCAGGAAATCAGATTTAGGAACAGGACTGTACATCTTTCAGGCGGATTTGGGAAACAGATTGCTGAGCAAGAAAATAATATTCAACTGATTCCTGAATTCAAGAAATTCCCAGCAAAACTTTTAGCTCTTCAAATACAGTAGTTTTGTCAGAATCCTGTGTCTCATGATAATAATCCCCGACCTCCTCTTTTGTACGGTACTGGATGGGTAAGTGGTATTGGCCAAAATACAAGAGATTGTATAAGGACACAAAAAGGATGATGTTCACGACACAATTACCTTCAATGTAAATATTGGATTTTCTTAACCAGGGATTTACACTTTCTTCACCATCCTCCAGATATTCTATTGGGAATGTAAATAATTTTTTGTGCAGTGTAAAATTATCTATGATCCATTCTTTGATCTGACGGTGTTCAATGTCATCGTGAAGAAGTACAATGGCTTTTAAAATTTCTATGGCTGCCTGACAATCGAATTCCTTGTCTGCATAGTCCAAAAACTCATCGACTTCTGATTCATAAATCGTCCTGACGGCACTGGCTCCCTCGTATGATTTTTCGCCATTGTATCTTTCGTCCAGCAGCACATCGATCGATAGAATTATTTTGTCACTCTTCATTTTGTTTAGGGTTATGGTTGATCACTTCAGGGGAACACGAAATTATGACAAAATACTATATGAGATCTGAGATTTTTCCGAACTGAGTGAAAAAGCAAATTTCGTCCTAAAAATTCATAGAAAAATATGCTGACTTACCTCGAGTCTGATGTATTTATCTTCTGTTATAAACAAGCAGTAAGGGTTCCTAACTATATTAGCGCAATGGAGCTTTCAAAACTATTCATGAATTCGTAAGAGATGGAGGATATCAGCCAACTTGATTCAATGTTCCGATATTTTGAAAAGTACCACCGACTTTCCCCGGAGGAAAAAAAAGTGATTGCCGGCATATGTGGAATAGTGCATTTGACAAAAAACAAAGAACTGCAGTCCATTGGCCACACCTGCAAAACGATTTATTTCATTCATAAAGGAATGGCCCGCATTTATTATTACAAAGATGGGACAGACATCACAGAAAGTTTTTCGTTTGATAATAACATCATCGCACGGGTAGAGAGCCTGTTTACCGGTCATCCAAGCCGCAAAGCCATACAGGTCCTTGAGGATTCTGAAATCATAGCCATTGATGCAGCGAAGTTGTTTGGGCTTTATGATAATTACCCGGGAATAGAACGGCTGTTTAGAAAAATTTTTGAAGCCGGTTATGTGGATACCGTGAACCGAATGGAGGGAATACAGTTTCACACAGCTGAAGAACGCTACAAAGCACTCCTGGAAGAGGCTCCTGACCTTCTGAAACGCGTACCCCTTAAACACATAGCCACTTACCTTGGCATCACTCAGGTGAGCCTTAGCCGCATCAGAGGTCATAAGTAATCGATTGCGAAAAAGGCAACAGTTATTTTAAAGAACATCCATTCTCCGAGGCTACAACTATGCAATCTTATTGTCTTGTTAAATTTCTTCCTTCCTTAATTACTTATCATATGTAAAAGGATTTGGTTTGATACTGTCCCAAATTTGTGGCAGATAAATAATAAGTACCATGGTGAGTTGGTGGATGTACTGCCGAAGCAAAGACAAGGCAACAGAAAATGTAAGTAAAGTAAACGAACTGGATCCACTTTTAGATATAAAGTTACCAAAGGGAACTCATGCCAGAATGAAACAAAAAATTTTAACTACCATAAACCTACTTGTTTTTGGAATCCTCCAATTAAACGCCCAGGAAAAGCCTACTGCTTCAGAGTATCCAAAAATAGTAGGCTATCTTGCAGTAGTCCATCCGCTGCTTACAATAGATAAAGATGGTTTTTCTTCAAATTTTACGAATTACTACCATGTTGGATTTCCGACCGGGATTCACGTATATTCCAGTAAAAACTTTGGCTACAGTCTTGAAATTGTCCCTTTTATTAAAGTGATTAATGGAGAGGCCAGTGCAAATAACATTTTGATTCACCCTGGATTAATATTTCGTTTTCCACAAAAGTGGACACTCTATACTCGTCTGGCTTTTGAAACTTCAGGTCGCTTCGGGTTAACACCAGCCATTAGTAAAGTAGTTTATAAATCAAACCATCATAATTTTTTTATCACGGTTCCTTTTCCACTTCGCTTAGGGAATAAGCAATCTGCCTCTTTTGGCATTGCCCTTCTTGGAGGCTTGACCTTTTAAATCATTTAGGATGAAAATGAATATACACAGCGTTTTCGATCAAAATGCCACTGAATACGACCATTGGTTTGACCTGAATTTTGAAATGTATCAATCTGAAATATTGGCCTTAAAGCAAGCCATACCTTCAAATAAAAAAGGAATAGAAATTGGTGTTGGCACCGGAAGATTTGCGGAACCATTGAAAATAAGGCACGGTGTGGAACCATCTGACGGCATGGCCACGTTGGCGAAAAAAAGAAATGTTGAGGTCTATAAGGGTGTAGCTGAAAATCTGCCGATTGGGGATCAATCTTTTGATTTTGTAACCATGGTTACCACAGATTGCTTTTTAGAAAACACAGCGAAAGCCTTTTCGGAAGTACACCGAATTTTAAAACCCCAGGGCATTTTTATTATTGGCCTGATAGATCGATTGAGTGAACTAGGAAAAAGTTATGAACAAAAGAAATTAAAAAACAAATTTTATAAGGACGCTAAATTTTATTCCACGGAAGAACTTACAGAATTCTTGAAAAATGCCGGATTCAACAATTTCAATTATTGGCAGACACTCTTTCATCCGGAAGAAAACAAAATTGAAGAGCCACAAGCGTCATTTGGAAAAGGTGGTTTTGTAGTTATAAAAGCTATCAAAATTTAAAAAAAATAATTTATGAAAATTTTAATTATCATCAACGATGCGCCTTATGGAAATGAGAAAGCCTACAATGCCCTAAGAATCGCAAATAAGCTAAATACGGATCATTCCGAAGTTGACCTGAGAATTTTTTTAATGGCTGATGGTGCCAATTGTGCAATTGCCAATCAAAATACCCCAAACGGTTATTACAACATTGAAAAAATGCTCAAACTTTCACTGCTCAAAGGCGCGCAAGTTAAAATTTGTGGTAGCTGTGCGGAAGCAAGGGGGTTGACTCATAACTTACTGGTAACAGGTGCTGAGATCAGCAATCTGGCTGAACTTACCAACTGGATTATAGACAGTGATAAAATACTTAATTTTTAATTTTAAAAAACTGATGATGGTCAGACAGGTTAAATTAGGTTTAAAAGAAAACTGGAAACAATTTTCTTTACTGGTACTCATCAATGCCTTTGTTGGGGGAATGGTGGGTATGGAGCGAAGCATATTGCCTCGTATTGCAGAGATAGAATTCCACATTTCGGCCAAAACAGCCATCCTCTCTTTTATCATCGTCTTTGGAATTGTTAAGGCGATTACCAATTATTACACCGGCACTTTAGCGAACAGGTTCGGTAGAAAAAAATTATTGGTGGCCGGATGGATTATTGGACTACCTATACCTTTTATCTTAATGTTCGCTCCAAGCTGGTCGTGGATAATAGCGGCCAATGTATTACTGGGCATCAACCAGGGTCTCACCTGGTCCAGCACAGTCGTGATGAAAATTGATCTGGTGGGAGAAAAGCAAAGAGGCTTCGCCATGGGATTAAATGAATTTGCAGGTTACATTGCGGTGGCATTGGTAGCCTTTTTAACCGGTTGGATTGCGAGCGAATATGGAATCAGACCCTACCCTTTTTACACAGGTATTGTCTTGGTTGTTTTTGGTTTGTTGGGGAGCATATTTTTTATCAAAGACACCCGTCATCATGTAGCACAGGAGACGATTAACAACTCCATTCCACGGCTTCAAAATATTTTTTGGGACACCACCTGGAAAAATAAAAATTTAGGTTCTGTCACGCAGGCCGGATTGATCAACAACCTCAACGATGGAATGGCCTGGGGTATATTTCCTATCCTTCTTGCCACTAAGGGATTCTCTATCGCAGAAATTGGAATTGTCACTGCCATTTATCCGGCCGTATGGGGGATCGGTCAATTATTTACCGGAAGAATGGCGGATAAGTTTTGTAAAAAAGATATGCTTTATATTGGAATGCTTCTGCAAGCAATTGCATTGGTAGTTTTAGTGTGGGCCGATACCATGATCCACTTTATTACACTCTCTGCTATTTTGGGCTGGGGAACAGCAATGGTATACCCTACTTTCCTGGCTACCGTCGCAGAAAATACGCATCCTCAGGATCGAGCCAAAAGCATCGGAATTTTCAGGCTTTGGAGAGATCTGGGATATGCGATAGGCGCTATACTCACAGGCATCCTGGCGGATTGGTACAGTATAAATTCCGCCATTCTATTTATCGGATTCCTCACTTTTATTTCATCCCTCATCATTCAATTTAGAATGAATTGCAAACCAAGCGATCCAACAAAAATATGGGATTGGATGAAACTTAAATTTTTACCCAATGGAAAATAAAAAAGAATGTCTGACTTTGTCTGAACTGAAAGCCCTTATCCATCAATCACCCGAAAATTTAATCCTCCTGGATGTAAGAAATCCGGAAGAATTTACTGAAAAACATATTCCCGGTGCCATCAATATCCCCCTGTCTGAACTCGTAAATCACCTCACAGAATGGTCCACAAAAAGTACCCTTGTAACCATTTGTGGAAAAGGAGGAGGCAGATCCGCTGCAGCTGCTGAAATACTAAAGTCATCAGGATTGCTCAACACATTTTATCTCTGCGGAGGAACCTTTGGTTGGTATGAAAATGTAATTAAAGTTGATTGAAAATTAAATGGCTCAGCGGGACGCATTCAACTCACCCCCAACCCCTCTCTTAAAAGAGAGGGGGGATTCAATGACAAAAGAGTTTTAGGAAGGCTCAGCGGGACACATTCAACTCACCCCCCCAATGAATTGGGGACCCTCTCTTAAAAGAGAGGGTGAATTCAATAGGATTTGATCAAATTTAGTGTAGGTCATTTTTTCAGTATCGTTCAGTCATCACATTAACTCATTTGCTCATTAACTAATTCTCCCCCGCTGTCGCACGATACTCTGCCGAGGCAGAGATCGTTCAGTTACATTAGCTAATTAACTCATTTGCTCTTTTGCTAAAAAGGATTTTTAAAAGCTTCATTTTTAAGATAGGTTTCATCGGTGAGGGTTTTCAAAAATGCCACCAGATCTGCCTTGTCTGTTGCGTTTAATTTTAACCCGCCCGGCTGAAGATTGTATTGAAGTAAAATATCGACTGAGTTGGATGGCTTTACTCCAGTGTTGTAATGGTCGATGACCTCTTCCAAAGTTTTAAACCTGCCATCATGCATGTATGGAAAAGATTGTGCGATATTTCTGAGTGATGGTACTTTAAACTTTCCTTTATCGGCCAATGCTCCTGTTACTTTACTTCTACCATCATCTGCAATTCCTGATTCGATGTCAAGACCATTGTTCATAAAATCATCATTGGTAAAGTTATGATTGCCATGACAATGAAAACACTCTGCTCCTTTCACTGAACTGCCGGGATTAAATTCGGAAAAAAATAAAACTCTACCTCTCTCCTCCTCTGCTGTCAACTGAACTTCTCCACGCTTCCAACGATCAAACTTTGAATTGTTGGATATCATGGTAAACTCAAATTGTTCAATAGCCAGGCCTATCCTTTCGGGAGTAATCAAATCGTCTCCGAAAGCGCGGATAAACTGGTTAGTGTACTTTTTATTATTGCTCAATTTTTGCACCACATTCTGGAGAGATTCATTCATTTCTAAAGGATCCTGAATGGGTTTCAGTGCCTGATCACGAACAGATGGAGAGCGTCCATCCCAAAACATCCCGTTGTAATGCCAGGCAAGATTAAAAATAGGCATAGCCTGTCTTTTTCCGGGCAACTTCTCTACGCCAATACTGAATTTCAGTGAATCGGAAAATGAATCCGACTGACGATGGCAATCCGCGCAGGCTTGTGTACCATTTTTGGACATTGCCTTTTCATAAAAAAGCATTCTTCCCAATTGAACACCTGCCTTGGTCAATGGATTGTCAGCAGGCAAATCAGGATTTGGAAAACCAGCATAATTTATTTCGTAAGGAGTGGTGTCCAGTTGCACCACTTCTTCAGGATTGCAGGTCATAAAAAAGACCAAAGCAAAAATTATTATTATTAAAACAGAATAGATTTTCATAAAATACAATTTACTAATACCTGAATTCAGGATTTGAAATAAAATTAAAATCAGTCAGGCTGTTTAAAAAAGCTAATAGATCTTTTCGTTCCTCAGGATTTAACACAAATGATTTTAGTAAAGAACTTTTGTTTGCATGTGGTTTCCCTCCGGATGCATAATGGTCGATCACCTGGTCCAGACTTTTCAAACTACCATCGTGCATGTATGGTGCTGTTAATCCAACATTGCGCAAGGAAGGAACTTTAAACAATGCTCTGTCTTGTTCCAGTTGGGTAAACCTCATTCGTCCGCTGTCCGGATAATTTACATACAATCCATTGTTCTGATAGCTTTGATTGGTAAACAGAAAACCATTGTGACATTGAATACAATTTAATCGGTCACTTTGAAAAAGTAAAAATCCACGCGCCACTTCCGGTCGATAAGCTTCGGGCAATTTCTGAAAATACCATTGATCAAACAATGAATTACCGCTGAGAAGCGTACGCTCAAATGCGGCAATGGCTCTGGTGATCACAAACGGGTCCGGCTTACGGCCATAGGCCTCCATCGACAGCGCTGCATACAATTGATTATTATTCAATCGCTCTGCAATTCTTACGATGTTAAAATCAAATTCGTTGTGTTCCTGTATGGGCACCGCAATTTGCATCTCAAGACTGGGGACCGATCCTTCTCTGAGCAATTTGTCCTGATAGACCACATTGGCAAGGCTTGGTGAATTTCTGGTTCCCAATCGGTTTTCGATTCCTAAACTGAAGGCAACCGTATCCGAGAATGAATTTGCAGCAAGGTGGCAGGAGGCACAACTTTTAGTACTGTCCTTTGACAAAACAGGATCGTAAAAAAAGCAGCTTGCCTAATCGCACTCTGTCCTTGGTTAAAATATTATCCTGTGGAATTTTAGGAGCAGGAAAACCAACCGGAATTTTTAATACAAAATCACCCGTGCCATCCTCCACAAATTTGTCCTGATGACAGTTTGTCAAGACAAAAACCACCAATAATAATACTGATATTCTAAGCATTTCTGCTTCGGTTAACGGGGATTGTCATCCCTCAGTTATTGAATTAAATCTCTACTTTGATATCAAAATTTTATTTCTTGCTACCAGTCTTCCCTTTTCAAAAAATGAAATAAAATAAACGCCCTCTGCAAGACCTTCGGTACTCAAGGATACATTTCCCTTTGCCGGCAAATTATCCATTTGTTTTACTGCCACACCAAGAGAATTGCTTATTAACAGATTCTTAGTTTGCTCACCGGGCAAAGTATAAAAAACATTCAGATGATCCTGTGCAGGATTTGGAAGACAGCTGATCAGAGTTGAATTTTCGACTACATCTTTGGTTGAAACAGATTGAGGCAGCTGAATAAATTTGGCAAGAGCAGCATTGGATAAAACCTTTGCATTCATGGTGCTGCTGCCGTGCTGAATCAGATTGCCCTTCATTGCAATGTCCTTAAACAGTTGAGCATAATCTAAAGTCATATCCACATGCAAATTTCCATCTTTGGCACCCAAATATCCTTCGACTTCTGCTTTTGTGTACAGCGCATCTCCAAGACTGTGAATTTCGAAAACAGTTTCAGGAATCCCGTCATTGTCGTTGTCAATCATGCCTTCCAAAGCAATGAATCTGTAACCTGAAGTCCATCCCCAATGCATGGAAGGATCCTGAAATGCCAATGGATGTCCACTGAAATAGGTGGCAGGATCCAAATGGTTGACAGAAGCCGGAACGCCTAAATGAAGTATCATTTTTTTAGCAGCTTGCATCGGATATTCTCCCAATTTATATTCTACACCGGGCTTACCTGCATTCACCAAAATATAGGTATCCGGCAATGGCATTGCAGCGTCATCCTCCTTTTTGAATTCAATTTCTGATATATAAAATTCTGCACGGGACAAGATCACTTTTTTACCATTCCAAATAGGAAAAACAGTTTTGTTGAGTACCAGATCCTCGCTGTTGGCTTTGTGCTTAAATGTCGCCACCACCATGTTGTTTTGAGCATCCGCCCATGAAATAAACAAGCAGAAAAATAAAATTGTATAAATGTATTTCATAATAGTTTAAATTTTATCAATTTGAAATTTGGAAATTTTTTTAAAAATAAACAGCCACTAAAATAATTGACATGTTAAAATAAATTGGACTCCATTACTTATATGCCAATCCATTCCTGAAGTTGGAAACAATTGGCTTGCCCCTAACAACGTAAGGTCTGTGTCATCAGCAAAATGCTCCTCATCAGCGGTGGATCAGTATGGGTCAACCATGGATTGGTCAGAGCATTATTATTGAAAGCAACACTCAAAATTTCGCCTACCGGAGGTGCACTCAAATCGAAAACAAACTTGCCTTGCGGAGATGCTTTTTTACCGGCTACTTGAGCCTCTACCGAAATTTTACAGTATTTATGATTGTCGGAACAACAAGGTTTGCGAGAAATGGAAGATTTTCCGGTTGGCTTAGTATTCGATATTTTCTGGCTGCAGCCGGTTTTGGTCTCTCCAAAACTCGCCTTGATTTTGCTTGATTTCTTTTTGGAGCAGCTGTCGGGCCTCCCAAAAATACTGACCAACCTGCCTTTTTTCTGACACAGGTGCTCAAAAAACACCACCCCCGTGGAAGAAACCAACAGGTTGATTGCTATAAACAAATGTAAAACACGAAGCAAATCGTTCAATTATTGACTAAGTAAAGGTAAGTCATTTTTAATTTTTCCTAAACAATAATTCTTGACCAGACTGCAATTAGAATTCCTCCATTCCACCCTTGTAGATTGATGTATTGGAGTGGTGGGTGATTTTCTGATATTTAAAAGGCTAAGCGGGACATATTCAACTCATCCCCCCAATAAATTGGGGGCACGGCCCCAACCCCTCTCTTAAAAGAGAGGGGGGATTCAATGACAGGAGAGTTTTGGGAAGGCTCAGTGGGACGCATTCAACTCACCCCCAACCCCTCTCTTAAAAGAGAGGGGGGCTCAAAGGGATGCATACTTTTATGAGGAAGTCTAACATCACATTTGCTAATTAGCTAATTAACTCATTAGCTCATTCTCTTCGCTGTCGCACGATACTCTGCTTACAGCAGAGATCGTTCAGTCATCTCATTCTCACATTCTCTCATTCTCACATTCTCACATTCTCCAATTCTCTAATTTCCCTCATTACTTCGGCCATCTTCCCGGCGTATACGGCGCTTTGTTCATTTCAAGTTCTTTTTCCAACTCGCTGATCTGTGCGTCCACCATTTTCATTTCTTCCAGTACTTTGCTGAATTGTCGTGATGCGATGTCGTAATTTGTTTTGCAGCTTTTAGGAATGGAAGAGGTGATGTTCCAGACTGTATATTCCAAAATTCCTACACGGTCATTGACAGTGGTAGCTGTTTCAAATTCACGCCTTGCTCTGGTGGCATCGCCGTTGAAAGTAAGATTGATGGCATTTAATTTTTTCTGGATGGCGGCTGTCTTTTCCAGTAAATTTTTTGGTGAGGCGGGCATGTCGAGCATGGCAGATTTTGCATGGGCGATTCTGGTATTCATTTCATTAAAAATATCGCCTGCAGCGCTGGTTGCTTTGCGCAGGTCTGCTACTTTTTGACAGAAAGCAATGTTGTCTTTCATGTCTTTGGATGGCAGCGTTCCCTGATTCAATAAATTTAATTTGAATTCGACTGGACCTGCGATCGGTGTCAACACACCATCGACGTATTTCTGAAGTAAGAGCTTGTAAGTTCCCGGCATTACCAAGTGTCCCACTTCTTCTTCTCCAAACAATTGATCAGGTGCCGGAACATAACGACCTACAACCGGCGCCGGTGTGGCAGTTCGACCATCCCAACTGATTCGCTTCAAACCTTTTTTTGCAGCAGTTTTTAAATGTCTGACTACATTTCCACTTTGATCCATGATGGTAAATAATAAATATGGATCTTGCTGTTCGTCTTCTGCTCGCAAACTGTCTAACGTTGGATAATAAAATTTTTCTCCTTTATCTGATTTTGCTTTTTCTGCTTCTTTGCGAAGTTCTTTCAAAGTCTTGATGTCGTCTTTAACAAAGTAAGTAAAGACAACGCCAGGTTTTGGATTCGGTGTGCTGAAATAAGAAGATCCCATGTGCCCTTTGTCGCGAAGACCCAGCGGCAATCTTTCTACATACATCAATCCATCTTTTATTGGATAGATGACTGCTTCTTTGTTGAAATCTTCTTTCTTGACATTGCGCAGACAAGAATAATCATCGAGGATGTAAAACCCACGACCGAAAGTTCCCAACACCACATCGTTCTCACGTCGTTGCAATTCAATATCTCTTACTGCAACCGTAGGCAATCCTGATTTTAATTGTATCCAGGTCGCAGCACCGTTGTTGGAAAAAAAACATCCGAACTCTGTGCCCACAAAAAGTAAATTAGGATCTACATGATCTTCTGCAATGGAATACAAAGAACCCCTTGCAGGAAGATTGCTTTGAATGGCTTTCCATGTTTTTCCTACGTCGGTGGTTTTTAAAACATAAGGCTTGAAGTCACCGTATCGATGATGATTGAAACAAACATAAGCAGTGTTTTTATCATGCAGGGAGGCGATGATCTGGTGTACATAAGATTGCGCTGGCACACCCGGCAAATTGTCAAATTTTGTCCAGTTTTTTCCACCGTCTGTGGTGAGTTGGATGAGACCATCGTCTGTTCCCACCCATATCATTTCAGGATTCAGTTTTGATTCCGCGATGCTGGTCAACTGGCCGTAAATATCCGTACTTCCATTTTTCGCGATGGCATCGACCGACCAAACCTTGCCCATGACTTCTATTTTATTCCGGTCGATCTGACGACTCAGATCAGGGCTGATCACCTGCCAGGATTCTCCACGGTCATCTGTACGGAATAATTTATTGGCGCCAAAATACAATCTGGTATTGGCATGTTGACTGATGAACAAAGGTGCATCCCAGTTCCAGCGGTAAGGAGCCTCTCCTTCGCCTTCCACAGGTTTTATGGACAGATATTCTCCATTCTTGCGATCGTAACGCACAAGGCCTCCATATTGAGATTGCGCATAGACGATGTTCGGATCTTTAGGATCCACCTGCGTTTCAAAACCATCGCCGGTAGAGGTCACATACCAGTCGGCATTTGTGATTCCATTGGCAGAGGTAGATCTGCTCGGACCGCCAAGACTTAGGTTGTCCTGCGTACCACCATGCACATGATAGAAGGGCAGATCATTGTCTGTGGATACTTTGTAAAATTGCGTCACCGGAAGATTGGATTTAAATTCCCAGCTGCGCGCGTGGTCGTAGGTCTCATACACGCCACCATCGCAACCCACCAACAAGTGATTGCCATTGGTAGGGTCTACCCATATACAATGATTGTCTATGTGTTTGTTGATTTCTCCAAGATTGGAAACAGATTTTCCACCATCGGTGGATACTTTGTAATAAGTATCCGTGATGTAAATTTTATTGACGTCTATTGGATCACACACGATCTCCTGATAATAATTTCCGGAAGTGAAAAAAGGATTTCTTTTCTCCCAACTAGAACCCTTGTCTCCAGAGCGATAAATGCCACCTTTGTCATCCTTGGCTTCTACAACGGTGTACAGTACATCCGGATTTACAGGACTGATGGCGAGGCCCATTCTTCCCACATCTCCTGAAGGAAGTCCACCTTCCAGTTTTTTCCAGTTCGCTCCCCCATCCGTAGATTTATAGATGGCAGATTCAGGCCCTCCGCCTATGTAGGTAAAGACTTTTCTCATGCGCTGGTGGAAGGCCGCGTAGAGAATTTTTGGATTTCTTGGATCCATGACCAGATCATTGCAACCCGTATAGGCGCTGACCGATTTAACACAAGTCCAGGTATTGCCACCGTCGGTAGACTTGTACACACCCCGATCGCCACCTTCACTCCACACAGGACCATAGGCGGCGACATAGACTATATTCGCATCGGTAGGATCGACTACAATTTCTGCGATGTGTTCAGAATTTTTGAGGCCCATATTCTTCCAGGATTTTCCGCCATCCTCACTTTTGTACACGCCATCTCCGTAGGCGACGGATCGCTGGTTGTTGTTTTCACCGGAGCCTACCCATACGGTGGAAGCATTGTTGGGATCCAGACTGACGCAGCCGATGGAATAAGAACCTTCCCCATCGAAAATCGGACTAAAAGTCAGTCCTTTATTGGTGGTTTTCCAAACGCCGCCGGAGGAAGACGCGACATAATACTCGCTGTGATTTTTTGGGTTGACTGCAAAATCAGATATCCTACCCGATGTGACCGCAGGGCCGATGGACCGGAAGGCCAACCCGGAGAAAGCCCCTGAATTCATAGGGTCCACCGGTTTGGCCTCTTCTTTTTTCTGTGCATGGAGGCTTACCGAACAACAAGTAAACAGAATCAAACTGTACAAAATGGATCTAAGCATGTGCGTATTTTTTTGAAATTAGAGGCTAAAAGTAAGGCAAATACGTAACATTTCGTAGATGAGATATTTTTTATCTGAATGGCTCTTAAAAGTCACTTTAAAACGGGAGCAATAGGAGCCTTATCCCATGCCTTCAAAAGGCATTTAGTTAAACACATTAAAAGCCAGGTCACCGGAAATAATAGATTTCGAATTCATCTTAAGCTCAGGCCAAAGATTGTAAGCTGTTACAAAGCATTTGGATAGATATAATGAAAATATTTATTTAAATATGCAAAATACAAAAGCGCAATATATTTAATATATTCACCTGCCGTTTGTCGCAAAAGGGTGAATGGACTTCCTGAACATTGGGAGCCTCTTTAAAAGATAATTATTAGATTTAGATTAAGTGGTTCTGAAATTCGGAAGAATGTGGATTAGGGATTTTTCTAGATTGAAACAGGGTCAATAAAAGCAAAGTTTTCTTAGAATATCAAATAATGTCAAAAACGAGAAATAAAAATAAACGAAGAAAAGTTTCGCAAATCTTGCCAAAACTGGACGGATATGCGCAATGAAGTCTTGTGTATTAACAAGTTAGGGTTAATGGCAATGAGCCTATTTGAGTAAAATTTAACATAGTATTTAACTAAAAAAGTTGTAATTTTATGATATGAAAACTCTACAAGAAGTAAAAACAATATTGGCAAATCATAAACAACAATTATTCAACAACTATCCATTAAAGTCACTTGCAATATTTGGGTCTTATTCAAGGGAAGAGAATAAAGACAAAAGTGATTTAGATATCTTAGTTGAATTCAACGATAAAATCGGCGTACGATTTATAGACCTAGCAGATGAGATTGAAAGTATTGTCGGATTAAAGGTTGATTTGGTTTCAAAAAATGGTATTAAAGAGAAATACTTTTCAGCCATTAATGCAGACTTAATATATGTCTAGGCGAGATACGTTATTGCTTTTGAACGATATGTTGCAATCTGCTAAAAAGATTAAGCAATATACAACTGGCTTCGATTTTCAAGTGTTTATATCTGATGACAAAACAATTGATGCAGTAGTACGAAATTTTGAAATAATTGGAGAAGCAGCAAATAGAATAGATCCAGATTTTAAAAATAATCATCCGGAGATTGAATGGAGAAGAATCAAAGGTTTTCGAAATAGAATTGTACATGATTATTTTGGAATTGACTACGGAATAGTCTGGGATATTATTGATTCCTATTTAGATAATTTAATTGAGAATTTGCAAGAAATAATAGATAAACTAAATGCCACATAGCCCATATAGCAGCTATCCAAAAGGCGGGGTTTGGTATTTAATAGTAAATATTGTGGTAAAAGTCCTGCTCTTCGGGTTGCTGCAAAACGGTAGCAACAAGTATAACATAGAACAATTTATTAATGAAAAAATTGAAGTCGTTGCAGGTGTAATATTTTGGAAGAATCTAGTACTATGTGTTCAAAGACCAAAAAACAAGCTCCATTACATTTCTGAGAAATATGAATTTCCTGGGGGTAAAATTGAAGAAGGTGAAACCAGGGAAGAAGCCTTACATCGAGAGTTACTAGAAGAGTTGAATCTTTCTATAAAAATAAAGTCTTTTTTTCTAACTGTAGTTCATGAATACCCAGATTTTGAATTAACAATGCATAGTTTTATATGTGAAGCTGATTCGAAAGAAATCACGCTTAATGAACATGTTGATAAAAAATGGTTGCACATTAATGAGCTAACCAAACTAGATTGGGCAGCAGCTGATATTCCAATAGTCAATAAACTATTATTAAATGAATAAGCTATTAGAAAGTTTCAAAAAGAGCTTAGAGACAGGTTATGTAGATAAGTCCGTTCTTTCTAATCTTGATTATCAACCAGAGTTATTAATTAATCAAAAGAATCCACCAAGGAAGATTCTTTCAACTATTCTTCATGATTTAGAACATTGCAATCAGTTTTTTATTTCCGTGGCATTTGTCACAACGAATGGTGTAGCTACGATTATTAATAAACTTATAGAACTCGAAAAGCGAGGTATTAAAGGTCAAATACTTGTTTCCCAGTATTTAAATTTTACACAGCCAGAAGCGCTGAGAAGGTTTCTTCAGTTTGATAATATCGATCTAAGGATTGCTACAACAGGAAATGCACATGCTAAAGGGTATATTTTTAAAAACAAAGAACATTACAACCTAATTGTTGGTAGCAGCAACCTGACTGCCCAAGCCTTATGCACAAATAAGGAATGGAATATAAAAGTATCCGCTTTAGACGAAAGTGGTATTGTTGAAAAAGTTCTTCAAGAATTTTGTGCTGATTTCGAAAAAGGAACGCCCGTATCGTCAGAATTTCTCTTAGCCTATGAAGAAATCTATCAGAATCAACTTCTGCAAACCCAAAAATCAAAACTTGAAGACTCGACTGATTTACAACAGACTATTACTCCAAATTCTATGCAAATGGAAGCATTGGAGAATCTTCAAAGATTGAGGTATGATGGTAAAAATAAAGCTTTGATAATTTCAGCAACAGGAACGGGTAAAACGTATTTGTCGGCATTTGACGCACTTGCCTTTAATCCGAAAAAAAAATATTGTTTGTCGTACATCGCTTGACAATTGCTAAAGATTCATTAAGCACTTTTAAAAGTGTTTTTGGAGCTGATAAAACAATGGGGGTGTATTCTGGCAACCAAAGAGAATTAGATTGTGATTTTGTCTTCTCCACCATTCAAACTATTTCGAAACCAAACCACTTAGACAATTTCTCTAAAGACCACTTTGATTACATCATAATTGATGAAACACATCGCTCAGGTGCAGATTCCTATTTACGACTTATCGAGCACTTTGAACCCAAGTTCCTGTTAGGAATGACTGCTACACCTGAGCGTACTGACGGTAATGACATATTTCGCCTTTTTGACCATAATATCGCCTACGAAATCCGATTGAACAAGGCAATGGAAGAGGAAATGCTCAGTTCATTTCATTACTTCGGAGTTGCTGACTTATCGATTGATAACACCCCTGTGGACACTAAATCAGACTTCAGGTATTTGGTGGCAAGGGAACGCGTTGAGAGAATTATTGAAAAAGCAAAATTTTACGGAAGTGATAATGGTATAACGCGAGGTTTAATCTTTTGCTCCAGAAAGAATGAAGCGATAGAGTTAGCGGAATTATTCAATTCAGAAGGGATTAAAGCAATAGCTCTCACAGGTGATAATTCTGAAGAAGAAAGATCCCTTGCAATTGAAAAGTTGGAAACAGACAACCTGAATGAGAAAATTGATTACATATTCACCGTGGATATTTTTAACGAAGGGATTGATATTCCGAAAATCAATCAGATCATCATGCTTCGTCCAACTGAATCAGCCATAATTTTCATACAACAATTAGGAAGGGGGCTGAGAAAGGTTGATGGAAAAGGCTATTTGACAGTGATTGATTTCATAGGAAACTATGAAAACAACTATCTCATACCCATCGCTTTGTATGGGGATACTTCATACAACAAGGACTCATTAAGGAAGTTAATCACGGAAGGAAGTAGAATGATTCCTGGAGCTTCCACTATCAATTTTGATGAAATCACCAAGGAAAGAATCTTTCAATCCATTGATTCTGCAAATATGCAGCTGTTTGCTGATTTAAAAAAGGATTACAACATTTTGAAATTCAAGTTGGGACGAAAACCAATGATGATGGACTTTATAGAACATGGTTCTCGCGATCCGTTTTTATTTGTGGAATACGCTAATTCTTATTACAATTTTATGTACAAGGTCGAAAAACTGGAACCATCATTATCAAAGCAACAAGTAAAATTGCTTGAGCTGTTTTCGAAAGAAATTAACAACTCAAAACGAGTTGAGGAAAGCCTCATTATGAAGTTTCTTATTGAGTCAGAAGAACTCACAGTTAAAAAATTAAAGGACTTTGTTCAAGCCAAGTATCAGTATACCATTGCGGATGACACTATAAAATCTTGTATTACAAATCTCAATTTCGAGTTTATTCGTGAAAAGAAAGACGGCAAGATGCTTTCAGCTAAAGAGATATACAATTTAGATGTTCTCGGAATTGAACAAGGAAAATTTGTCCTTTCAAGCGATTTCATTCATCACTTAAATCAAGATGAATTTAAACTTCATCTACTTGACTCAACAGACTTTTCAATCTACGAATTCGACAGGTTGTTTGATGCAAAAAATTGGCAAAAAGGATTTGTGCTTTACAAAAAGTATTCGCGAAAAGATGTATTCAGAATATTAAATGTGCCAGAAAACCCTGTGGCACAAAATGTTGGTGGCTACTTAGTCAGTCCAGATAATTCGCATTGTCCGATTTTTGTGAATTATCACAAAGAAGATCATATTTCAGAGTCAACCAAGTATGAGGATCAATTTGTAAATAACAAAGAATTTGATTGGATGTCGAAGTCTAATCGAACATTAAGTAGCAATGATGTTCAATCAATTTTAGGTAAAAACGGCCCCATTCGACTTCCACTTTTTATTAAGAAAAATAATGACGAGGGAATGAACTTTTATTACATGGGTGAGGTGACTCCTGAATTAGATGGAGTGCAACAAACCACGATTCCAAACGATCAAGGAAATCAACTTTCTGTGGTAAAAATTCGATTCAACTTGACTAATCCTGTTACACCAACTATTTATAATTATCTACACGAAAATGTTATAAACAATAAACCCAATTCAGAATCAAAACTAAATTTTATACATCCACAGCAATCCACAGAATTTGAAGAAAAATTGCGAAATCCAATTCCATTATATGATTTCTATGCTGCTGCGGGCTCGTTTAGCGAAATACAATCTGATAAAAATTATAAACTCATTGAAGGTCCTGAAAACAGTTCCAACAGTAATTATTTCGCATGCAAAATTATTGGTGAATCAATGAACAGAGTCATTCCAAACGGTTCTATTTGTTTATTCAAACCCTATACTGGAGGCAGCAGAAATGGAAAAATATTATTAATTGAAAACAGAGATTTGCAAGATCCAGATTTTAACTCTGCCTTTACAATCAAGACATACACCAGTGAAAAAATTGTGACGGAGGATAATTGGGAACATACATCCATCATCTTGCGTCCAAATTCATTTGACAACTCTTATCAAAACATCATCATCACAGAACAAAACGCTTCTGCAATGAGGGTTGTTGGTGAGTTTATTAAAATTTTGAATAAATGAAAAAATAATACCAGTTGATAACAAACGTTTACCTCAATGGAGGGGGCAGTGGTTAATTGAACATTCTACCTTGCATCGACTTCTGTGGTATATTGACAGTTTTGCTCCCTGAAATCCGCCACTGCGCCAAGCGCTAAAACGTTATTCAAAAAATAAAATTTCAAAATATGAAAGATAAGTATGAAACTTCACACAATGCTATCATAGATTCTCAGGCTAATTTCTCTGTTATTTGGCTGGAATAAGAAAGCTGAATTGCGAGCAATAGATTTGGATTATAGAGGTTCATCAACAAGATCTTGTCTTGTCTCAGAAAAAGTTTACAAACTAGTCATTTAAACCTCCTCACGCCTTATATTAATTCAAACGTTCTAAATTTAATTTCATTGATTTTTGAAACCATTTACCAAAGTAATTGCTTACAATAACGAAATATTTTATCCAAATAAAATCACCATAACATGGATATAAATAAATTAAACCAGGCCTATTTGAATACCAATTACACCCTAAATAAAAATTTAATTTTTAAAGAAGAGCTCATATTAAATATCAATAAAGAAGCGAATTTTAAAAACGCTCTTCCGGAATTAAAGGAATGGGCTTTTATTACTGCCTGGAATCCTAACTCCACTGAACTTACAAAACAAGAGAATGAACAAAGAAATGCCTGTCTATTAGATGATATAAAATCCAGTGGATATATTTCACATTTTGGACGTGGAATTTCCGAAGATGGTAAATGGTCCGAGGACTCCTATTTTATTGAAAATATCAGTAAAGAAGAAGCATTATTTTATGCATTAAAATATGGACAATGTGCATTTGTTTATGGCAAGGTAAACCAAATGTCAGAATTAATATGGACAGCTCATTGCAAATAAAATCTGGAAACTCTTTAAATTTAATGTGCGTCAATCAAAATTAATTCGTCAACCAAATGCCTAATTGTGAAAGATTCCATTTCGGAATTCTGCGGATACAACTCATCGATTCTTTTAAATTCCTTTAAGAGATGATGTAATTTTTTGTTACTCTCTACAATTCTGGTCCCATGAGTCAGACGCGGTTCATAAGCCCAGCCAATGATAAATTTTTGATCTTCAACACTCCATCCCCGCCATTTATGGCGATTGCTACCTATGAATCCTCCGGCATTAAAAATCAGAATCTTAGAATCATCCTGAGTCCTGTAAGATATGAGTATGTCAGAATGATTCCAGGACTCAAATAATCCACCTAAACAAACTTGTCTGACAGGATACTGCCATGCTCCGGAATATAATACTTTGTCGACCCGAATGTTAAAATATCGTGGATTGTTTAGTATTAGATTTTGATATTTATACATGAGATGGAAATATTTATAAAACAAGCAGACATTATTCATTTATTTAAATTTATGGATTAAGAAATGGATTTAAGATTTTCGATAATTGTTGGGTCCAAGTTTTCCCATGGGAATTGTGTTCTCCCAAAATGACCATAGGCTGCAGTCTCTTTATATATAGGTCGCCTTAAATCTAATGTGCTGATAATACCATCAGGTCGCAGGTCAAAAATATTGGAAATATGATGTGCAATTATTTCATCTGCATGGTGCCCGGTTCCGTGTGTATTCACATATATAGAAGTAGGTTCAGCAAGACCAATTGCATAGGATATCTGGACCGTACAGCGTTCAGCGAGTCCTGCAGATACAATATGGTTGGCTACATAACGAGCAGCATAAGCAGCACTGCGGTCCACCTTGCTTGGATCTTTGCCACTGAATGCCCCTCCTCCATGAGGACAACTCCCGCCATAGGTATCTACGATTATCTTTCTGCCTGTCAGACCGGTATCTCCATGTGGCCCTCCGATCGTAAAACTCCCTGATGGGTTGATCAATATTTTAGGATGAGCATTGTAAAAATATTGTTGTGCTAAAGGTAAAATGAGTTCATTTTGCAAGATGATTTTAATCTCTTCCTGACTGATGTCTTTTGAGTGTTGTGTTGATAATACAACGGTTTCAATTCCGACAGGTACATCTCTTTTGTATTCTACAGTAACCTGACATTTGGCGTCAGGTCTTAGCCAATTGTGCTTACCACTTCTTCGCATTGCAGCTAATCGCATCATCAACTCATGAGACATTGTAATGGGCAAAGGCATATTCCATTTGGTTTCTCTGCACGCATAACCGAACATAAGTCCTTGATCACCTGCTCCACCATCAGAAACACTGTTGTTAATCTCCGGACTTTGTTCGTGCAATAAATTGATATACGCCGCCGTGGCATAGTCAAAACCCACTAATGGATCATCGTATCCAATATGTCTGATGACTTCCCGGGCCACCGCCACGACATCTACATGTGCTGTTGAGCAAATCTCTCCTGCGATCACCAATTGTCCCGTAGTGATAAGACATTCACATGCGACTTTTGCCTGAGGATCTAATTCGAGATAAGCATCAAGAACAGCATCTGAAATTTGATCGGCCACTTTATCCGGATGACCTTCGGATACCGATTCACTGGTAAAATAAAAATGATTTAAATTATTCATAGGTCTAAAAATTTTACAAATTTTTAGCACCAGACAGCAAACGGCAAAAACAGAAGGATTGGAATCCTTTTGACCTGTATTGGTCCGCATCGCCTTGCCACCGTAGTATTCCGCTCGGTTGGCACCCATTAAAGGGTTCTTGATGCTGTATAACACTATTAAGTCATACGCTACTACAACGATGAAATTTTAAATTAAGTTCCTAATTTGGTATTTATTTTTAAGCATTTAATTTTTAATATTTTAGAATCATTAAGACGAACAGAGATTTTGTAAAAACATTGTAATACCAGGCCGCATTAAAAATGCTGTAGTCATATGGCATCGCAGTTTAAAACTGCGACGAACAATAAAGTTAATATAAAATTAGGTTAGCAGGCCGCATTGTAAATGCTTGAGTCGTATGGCATCGCAGTTTAAAACTGAGACGAACAATAAAGTTAATATAAAATTAGGATAGCAGGCCGCATTGGAAATGCTTGAGTCGTATGGCATCGCAGTTACAAACTGCGACGAACAGGGGGGTATTTTAACACTCTCCGTTAATTGCAATATCCAAAAAATATTTTCTTAAATAATAGTTCCATTTAAGGAAACATGTCATATATTTGCAACCTATACCTGTATTTGATAAACCCATAGTAGTTATTTTAGACGATGAAGCAGCCGTATATATGGAAAATCTTAATGAGAAGACAAGAAATAAATTCTTCGTATTATTCGATAAGACTGAATCTGGCTATAGAGGTGCATGGTTTGAACCTCTAAAAGAGACAGACGGATTATGGGAATTTAGACTTAGATTTAACAAGAATTTTCATAGGATATTAGCATTTTGGGATCGCGATGGAGAAGTGGAAACATTAATAGTGGCATCACATGGTTTCTTAAAGAAGACTAATAAAACACCAAGCTCAGAGATAAAAAAGGCTGAAACTCTTAAGAAAAAATATTTCGAAAATAAAAAGAAACAAAAAATATGATTCGTGTATCAGATTTAAAGGACAAAACTCTAGGGAAGGTTGGAACTCCAAAAAGAGACAAATATGAAAGAGAGCTTAAATTGGAAATTATTGCTGAACAAATAAAACAATTGCGGGAAGAAAAGAATCTGACGCAAGAGCAACTAGGTGAACTAATTGGAGTGCAAAGAGCTCAAGTTTCCAAACTTGAAAACAGTACAACAAATATTACTTTGGGCACCATTATTAAAGTATTTGATGCATTAGGTGCTCAACTTAGTTTTCAAATACATAAGAAACCAAATGGAAAATTAAAAAGTAAAAAACGACTGCAAGTAACATAGTAATTGCGTTCATGCCGCAAAGAACAAGAAATTTTTACTTTTACTTTTACTAAATAAACAATTCCTACTTTTTGCTAAAGGACAAGCGGCGGCACTTCGAAAGTAATAGAAACGTTGATCCCCATTATAGATAAATAAATAAATCGGAAAATTATGAACGATATTATTTGCCCAAATTGTAAAAAGGCTTTTAAAGTGGATGAGGCTGGTTTTGCGGATATACTCAAACAAGTGAGAGATCATCAATTCGATGAAGAATTACAAAAGCGATTAACCCTTGCAGAAAGGGATAAAGAAAATGCTGTCAAGCTGGCAGAAGCCAATCTTAAGAATATTTTACAAGAAGACCTTGCAAAAAAAGATAAGGTAATTTTAGAGCTAAGAGCCCAGAATGAGCGTGAACTTTCTTTGCAGTTAGCCATGAAAGAAGCCGAAATTGCTGAAATGAGATCAAAAATTCAGCATGCAGAAATTGAGAAAAAACTCACGGTAACGGAAGCTGTCCAAAAAATTGAAAAAGAAAGAGACGAACTGGTCAATAATCTGAAAAATAAAGAAACGGAAAAACAATTACTAGAAAAATCTTTAATCGAAAAATTTAATGCTGAACTCAGGACAAAAGAAGACATCATCAAGTTGAAAGATGAAGAAATTGCACTTAGAAAAGACATGAAGCTAAAACTATCTACCAAAATGATAGGCGAAACGCTTGAACAACATTGTGAAACTGAATTTAACAAACTTCGTGCAACAGCCTTCCCAAAAGCCTACTTCGAAAAAGACAACGATTCCAGGTCCGGAAGCAAGGGTGATTTTATCTACCGAGAAACTGATGAGACCGGTAATGAAATCATTTCCATCATGTTCGAAATGAAAAATGAGGGAGATGAAACCACTACTAAAAAACGAAATGAAGATTTTCTAAAAGAACTGGACAAAGACCGTATTGAAAAAAAATGTGAGTATGCTGTATTGGTTTCACTATTAGAATCAGAAAGCGAACTCTATAACTCCGGGATTGTGGATGTTTCTCATAAGTATCCCAAAATGTATGTGGTGCGACCTCAATTTTTTATTCCCATTATCACCCTCCTTCGGAATGCTGCCATGACCTCACTAAAGTATAAGGCAGAACTTGCTATGGTTAGAAGTCAAAACATTGACATTACAAACTTTGAAGATAAATTAAACAAATTCAGAGAAGGATTTTCCAAAAATTTTCTTTCGGCACATAGTCATTTTCAAGAAGCAATTAAAAAAATTGACGCATCAATAGCTGTTATGCAGAAAGTTAAAGAGGAATTGACTACAAGCGAAAACCAATTAAGACTGGCTAATGATAAAGCGGAAGAATTAACTATTAAAAAATTAACCCATGGGAATCCAACCATGAAATCAAAGTTTGATGAACTAAATAACAAAATTGAGTAAAATAATGGTCTCTCACCCTGAAATAGCTTGTCCATAAAAATCTTCCAGGAAGAAAATGAAATGATGGATATAAATTAACCTTAACATCCTAATCCCCTGGTCCACACCCCTAAGACACGATCATCTTATTGGATCCATATTTTCGATTCCCGCCCTTGGCTTACCCTGCTAATTTTTATTTCTCATTACCTTCGTTCCCAGACTAGATCCCTTTTTTGCCAATTTTCGGCTACACTATTAAATAGCAATGAGAGATGCGAAAATCACTTGAATATGAACTAAATATAGCTTAACTTTGTAATTAAATAGAAGAATATGATTCCTATATCAGTAAAAGACAGATTAATCGGAAAAATTACTTCAATTGACGACGAAATATTTCTTAATGAGTTGGAAGAAATAATCGTAAACTTAAGAAATGAAAATCATGATATTCTAATTCTAAGTAAAGAAATTAAAGCGTCAATTGCCAAGTCAGAATTGGACATAGAGTGTGGAAGGCTAATTTCTCATGATAAAGCTATGCAACATTTTAAAAAATGGCTAAAAAACAAGTAATCTGGACAGAAACTGCAGTCGTTGAATTAGAGAACATTCTTCAATATTATATCGATAAAATGGAAGTATAAACTATTCTGCCTGGCTTCTTAATGAACTTGAAAAGAGAATTGAAATAATCTCGATTTACTCTAAAATTGGAAGGGAAACAGATTCATCCAAATTGCGAATATCCCCTTTTAATGATTATGGAATAATTTACAAAGAAACTGCTGACTCAATATTTATCGAATCAATTTGGGATTTTCGTCAAAATCCCATAAATCGTATAGATAAAAAGTAATCTACACTTCACATAACGTGGCATACACATCAACACACCAAAGCTATTTCTCCGATCTTTTTGGGCTTAATAACAATGGCCTACAGGAAATTATTTATATACAATAAATTGGTGGCCATTCTAAAGCATAGCAGGTTAAACAAATAAGAGATATAATCCTTAATTATAATCTAGAAATTCAAGAAGATGATGAATTATAAATATGAAATTATTATTTATTGGAGTGAAGATGATCAAGCATTCATCGCTGAAGTCCCTGAATAAGCAGGTTGTAAATCGGACGGGAATACATATCAGGAAGCCTTATCCAATGTTCAAATAATAATGGATGAATGGATTGAACCAGCCAGTAAAATTGGCAGACCAATTCCTACACCTCTTCATGTCATTATATAGTAAGAAATATAGATCGGCCTTTTTCATTTTAGCTAAAACGGTTTTAAAAAGCGTTTAAAACAAAATACTGTTTGAGCTCGCTTGCAGATATGCCAATAAATTTATGACAGGTAGGCCAAGAGTTATGAATGCTGCTTATGGCGAGTTTATTTTGTTTAGCTTTTTAAAACCGTTTTAGCGTTAAAAAATGAAAACAGCCTTGATTTTTTTGGTTCTTTTTTGTATCAAGTTTATAACAGCGGCTCCGCTCTCAATCCTTTAAAGTAACTTGCGAGATGTAAAGCAGTGTTTACAAAAACCGTTTTTTGTTATGGTGCTCGCAGCCCCTTATCAAGTTTGGTAGTGTTCTTTGAATGACAATCCATTTTGGTGGTTAAAGCATTTCCGATTATTTATCCTAACGCGGCAGGTATAGATATATCAAGCAAAGAACATTATGTAGCAGTTAATCCTGAATCCACTGAAAAACCAATAAGAGCCTTTGGCGCCTTTACTGAAGACTTACACGCCCTAGTTGTGTTTTTAAAAGAATGCAAAGTAGATACAGTTGCTATGGAGGCTACCGGTATTTACTGGGTAAGTTTATTTTTAGTATTAGAAGATGCGGGTTTTGATGTTGTATTAGTTACAGCTAAACATGTAAAAAATGTAAGAGGAAAGAAAACAGATGTTAGCGATGCTGATTGGATTCGTCAATTACACAGTTGCGGATTATTATCTGCAAGTTTTCAACCCGATAAGTTTACTCGTAAATTAAGAGCATATATGCGTCATCGAAAAATTTAATTGAAATGTCAGCTACACATATTCGCATGATGCATAAAGCTTTAGAACAAATGAATATTAAAATACAACATGTTATTGCGGATATTACAGGTAAATCTGGACAAGAGATCATAAAATCCATCATAGCTGGTGAACGAAACGCAGAGATATTAGCATCTTGTTGCGATAGTAGAATTAGAGCTCATAAAAAAGAGGGTATTATAAAATCCTTAACGGGGGTTTGGAAAGAAGAACACGTTTTTGAACTAGAGCAAAGTTATTCAATATATCAATTCTATCATCTTTAAGCTAAAGGAATGCGATGCTAAAATAGAAGAGCATCTTCGTGAAAAATCCGGAGTAGATACATTTGTGGAGCCCCAAAAAAAAGAAAAGAGTAATAAAAATAATTTGAATTTTAACGGAAAGGAAATGTTGTACGAACTAACGGGGACGGATTTAGCAGAAATTTTTGGGATTACGGAAACAAATGCTATAGAAATTATAAGCGAAGTCGGATTAGATATGAGTAAATGGCCAACGGTAAAACACTTTACATCATGGTTAAACTTAGCCCCGAATAATAAAATATCAGGAGGGAAAGTATTAAGTAGTCGGATTCCAAAAAGAAAAACCACGCAGGTCAAATATTTAGAATGGCGGCGTTTGCCATACAGCGTAGCAAAAATTGGTTAGCGATGTTTTATAATCGTATAAAAGCAAAAAATGGGGCGCCAAAAGCAATTGTTGCGACTGCAAGAAAAATTGCGGCTATTTTTTATAAAATGATAAAAGAAAGGGTTAAATTTAACCCAATACCAATCGAAAAATATATGGATGGGTTTAAAGAAAATCAAATTAAGAAGTTAAAACGACAAGCTAAAAACCTTGGTTTACAGATAGTTGAAATGTAGTTACTTAAGAGACAAAAAAGAACAATGTTAATAAGATGGGATTTAATACAACTTTAGTGAATAACGAGATCCGCCAAGCTGGCTTCTCCTCAATTTTTTTTGACATAAAAAGCATACCGTTAAAAGAAGTTCATCCAAAACATCCGCATTTGAACGCTTTATTTGCAGGAAGTGAAGATATAATTGGAAAACAAACAAGTTCAAAAAGATTTCAACTTTACTTGTCTTAGTTTTTATCTTTATCCAGATAACTGTAAACTTTAAGGGATGAACAGACCGATTCAAAAAAAACACCTAAGTCATTTATTTATCTTGGCTATTCTTTGCCTTTTGACAAATAAATTATTTTCACAGGAATATCGCCGCTGGCAAATGAATCACGATGGCTCCATTTCCTGGCAAATCGACACGTCGATTCCACATAACGACCACATTGAAATGAGTGGCAAAAGAATTTCCTGTGTACTCAGATATGGCGTAGCAGCCGATGGTTCCTTTCATGCCACCAGAAGCCTGGTCTGGCCTATGTTGAGAACGATTCCGAATAATACGCATGCCAGCCTCACGCGACAGTTCGCACTGGACGCATTTGAATTGGTGACAGTAAACTATAAACCCATAGTGGCGGAAAAAGTGGTCTCTATTACTATCAAAGGAACATTGCTTGTTAAAAGTATCGCCCGTAATAATCTTGAATTGACCCGTGAGTATTTTCCATCAACAACATTGCCGGGTTACTGCGAAGTTTACACCATTAAGAATACATCCAAAAATGGCTGCTTTGTAGAAATACCTAAGGCGAACAATATTTATTATACCGATCCGGCTAAAGGAACAGAAGGATGTTATGCTTTGCATCTTGATGTATTCAACGAAGGGAATTTCAAACTTCAAACCAATGATTCTGTCAGCTTCTCTGTTTTTTATTCGGGGGTTAAAGCAAATGAACAAGTACCGGCAGTGGATGTAAATCATGAAAAAGTCAAACGTCTTGAATTAATTAAGGAGGTTTGGAGCAAGCTTATATTGGAAACACCGGATACAATTTTGAATAGAGAATTTGCATTTGCAAAAATCAGGGCGGCAGAAAGTATTTTCGAGACCAAAGGCGGACCTATGCATGGACCTGGTGGAGAGGCTTATTATGCTGCCATCTGGGCCAACGATCAGGCAGAGTATATTGGCCCCTTCTTTCCTTTTCTTGGATATGACTACGGAAACAAAGCTTCCCTGAATGCCTATTTACATTTTGCAAGATTCATGAACAAGGAATATAAACCGATTCCCAGTTCTATCATTGCTGAAGGAACGGATATATGGAATGGGGCTGGTGACCGCGGAGATGGCGCGATGATTGCATACGGAGCCGCACGTTATGCACTCGCAAGTGGTGATGTTATACAAGCAGAACAATTATGGCCATTGATAGAATGGTGTCTGGAATATTGCCACCGCAAATTAAATGCAAATGGTGTTGTAATGTCTGATTCTGATGAGTTGGAAGGACGTTTCCCCGCAGGCAATGCGAACCTTTGTACCTCTTCCTTATATTACGATGCATTGACTTCCGCTGTTTACCTGGGTGAAGCAATAGGGAAAGAAAAAAAGAAACTAAAGATTTATAAGAATCAGGCTGCAAGATTGAAATTAGCTATTGAAAAATATTTTGGTTCAAACATAGAAGGATATGAAACTTATAAATATTACAAAGAAAATGATTCACTGCGGGCTTGGATTTGCATCCCGCTTACGATGGGTCTTTACGAACGTAAAGCGGGAACGATTGATGCGTTGTTCTCACCAAGATTATGGACACAGGATGGTCTTGCCAGTCTTGCAGGAGATAAAACATTTTGGGACAGGTCAACTTTGTATGCGCTTAGAGGTGTGTTGGCTGCAGGCGAAACAGATAAAGCGTTAAAATTTTTGCATGATTATTCTAACCGCCGTTTGTTGGGCGACCATGTTCCTTATCCTGTGGAAGCTTACCCTGAAGGAAACCAACGACATCTTTCGGCAGAAAGCGGATTGTATTGCAGGATTTTTACAGAAGGGTTGTTTGGCATCAGACCCATCGGCTTATACAGTTTTAGCCTTACACCTAGGCTTCCCTTATCCTGGCCCGGTATGAGCCTTCGGCATATCCGTGCATTTGAACGTGACTTTGATATTGTTGTTGAGCGCGTAGATGGAAGGCTGAAAATAATGATCACCGAGGGAGAAAAAACACTCCTTAATAAAATCATTAAGGATGGAGATAGTGTGCACGTTAATTTCTCCAAGGGCAATAATCGTTAGACAAGAGTGGATGATAAATCTTTCTGTTTTGAGAATATTTTATGAAATGTGTTTAACCGTAACAGAGCTTCCCACCAAATCCCAAATAAATAAATTTCAAAAAATAAATTACAAAATATTTGGAAAATAAAATGAAGCCATTTATTTTAGTGCTTCGAATTCAAACACACCCTTTTCTAAACTAAAATGAGACTTATGTAAAAAAAATAACCTGTCAGTTCGCACAACACCTTAGTTAGCATTTTTTTTATTACCCATCATTTCTGCCTATGGGCGGAATGGATATCTTGTAACATCTTAAGGGAAATTCCATATTGTATTTACACTGTGGTAAAACACAAGCTAAAATATTTGAAATAATATTTTGCTTAGCAAGATCAGATCAGGAATAATACCCTCCTCTGAAACACGCAGGATGATGGAAAGATCAACATGCTTTTAAACGCCTAATTTATTAAACCTTAAAATTATTACGCACATGAAGAAACCATTTTAAAATACAAACATCAGATTTTGTCCCAACTAAATGTACTTCCATTGAGCAGTTAGTGTCGGTTTAAAAAAGTTTACATCACAAAACCCTAAATAACAAAAAAAAAAAAAATATGAGAACAATTAGTATTTTTATCAAAATTATAGAACTAAAATTAACAAAACAATTTTATCATCAACCAAATGCTTTCATTCCTTCTTTAGGCAAATTTTTAATCACTGTATCAATGATACTATTCACTTCACAATGCAAGAATGAATTAAACGAAATAAGTGATATAAAAACGCCACTAACTTCAAGATTAAGCACAAGTTGCTGGAATAGTACACAAAGTAATACCGCAGAAGCAGGCTCTTTTCAACCAGGGACTTATACCATTGTAAATAATTGCATCCGTTTTACAAACCATGAGGAATTCTATAAGACTGAAATATTTTTAAATAATGCCACTGCTGTTGAAATCGAATCCTGGTACAATTCATTGCCTGTACTAACCTCAGAAAAGGCTTATCAAGACTTTATGGATCAATATAACTGTATGGACAACATATCCATAAGTGAAATAAATAGTTTGCTCAGTACTTCTGGAAATACAATTCGATACAACTGGATAAATGAAGATGAATTAAGTATATCTCCAAAGTTCATGACCTACGCGGGCTACAGAAATATGGATGGTAATTTTATGATTGGAGATCAGATTGAAGCAGAATCTGACGCAGTCAGAATTACGATTTTCGACGGTGATTGGAATAAACTCACGCAAATTAGAACTACTCCAGGATACCCTTCTGACACTGTGAGTTATGAGGGTGATACTACATTTATCTTGGACAAAATTTTGGAATCAAGAATTAAGTGTGAATATAATTGTTGTTCTAATAATTTATCAAGTACAAATTATTATGGACCTGATAATCGAAGAAGATTAAAAGTTGAATTAGTGTGGGTATTAGCAAACTCCTCGAGGCAAACACCTTGGCCAAAACGATTTTACGCTACTCCAAAAATAGACTTTAGACTAATAAAATTGGAATTGGATAAGAAGGATGATTTAAGTATTTGGTGGTGTTTCAAAAAGCATTTCACTTTTAAATTGCAATGTGATTGGCTCATTCAAGCAAAAAATGTACATAAAATAGAGCACGATGTAACATATTCAATAGTCAGAGACAATGCAAGAACTTGTAAAGTATGTGGTCCACTCGGCACTTTGATTTCAGATGAAATCGGACCCTATGAAATTAATCCTGAACCATTCATTTGTCCTTATCGAATTATTTTTACAACTAATATTTTTGAAGAATTAAACCAAGTTCCAGAAGCCAGCTTCAAGCTGGAATGTCTGAAAGACAACAATCCATGTATCTGTACTATTTGCCCACCTGGTTATCATTTTGATGGCGCCAATTGCTTTTCTACAGTATGCTCTAAGTCTCCTTTTATTTGGAATAATGGATTTTACTATAAATCATATCCAAATGGACCCAACGGGGGAATTTGCCCTTATGGAGGAAACTTTGATGGAGCAAATTGCCACTTAGGACCTGTACCATATGGATATGAAGGAAAAGCTTTTGTCTATAATAATTGTTATTATGTTGCCCCGAAGTGTCCATAAAAAAATAAAAGTCTCGATGATGTATCCAATCTATTCTTTCAGATTACTTATGATGGCAAGTTATTTGTTGTGTATGAGTGATTTAATGGGTCAAAAGAAAAGGAACGTAGAAATATTTGCCGGTCCTAATCTGACCAATGTGCAACATATAGAAAATGGTGTTAAATTATATTATACCACTCCGGAAAGACCTTTTTATACCATTCAATATCACTTGGGTGTTACGCTTAATGAAAGTATTTTTTCAAAGGAAGATTGGAGTTTGAGTTATGGATTGTCCTTCGAAAAAAGAGCCTCTGCACATACCGGATTTAATAAATACATTGACGAGAGTTATGGGTTTTTAGGAATCCCAATTATTCTTAACTATAAACCATTAAAAAATCGAGACATACGTTTAGAAATTGGAACAAATATTCAATCTCTGGTTTACAATTCCATATATGCTTATACAAAAGCCTTCAAGAACATTCAAATTGATTATGTAGTTGGCATTCAATGCAGGCTCTGGAATAAAACGCACGTAGGGACTCGCTTTTTGGAGCCCCTTTTATTAATGAAAGACAGGAGTGAAATTGTTCCTATTGATCCTAATTTACCAAAAGTTATAAGGCAATTTAAGACTCATTCAATGGAGTTGTATTTCATGTATAAATTCAAAATATGATGAATTCTAATATTGGATATGTATATCTTATAGTTTGTTGCTTAAATGCAATGATCACTCCCGTGATGGCTCAGAGCGAGACTATTCGGTTTGGGTTTTCGGTAAATAAATATGCTTTTAATCGATTTAATTATGAATTGAATGACTCAAATGACATTAATGGAACCGGTTTTACTGTTGGATTTTCTTATGAGAAACCTATTCTGAATCGCACCTCATTACTTATTGGCTTCGGATTTTCACAAAGAAACAATGAAGTGAAGTATTTTAAATGGGGTAATGCTGACAGGACCCATTGGGCATCTTTTCCAATAAGTATGAATTATTACTTATTTAAAAATTTGGCTGTGGAAATAGGATGCCAGTATGAACATCTAATATTTAAGCAAAAATTCGTAGAGTATTCGGATTCGTTACAACAAAAACCAGGATACACCAAGTATGATATTGGATTGATTGCTGGGATACGTTTTCAAATTCAAAATTTTGAATTGAATGGTTGTTTTAATTACGGCTTAAGAAACATTTATAGCATTTATGGTTTTGACCCTGCAAGGGGAATTGGGATAAATGCCTCAGCCAAAAGTTATTACATTAAAATTGGATTAAACTACCTGTTTCAATGATTTTAAAAATATATGAACTATCAGTGTAAATTTTAGAATGATTATTTTAATAGCTGGTATTAAAATGTTGAAAACTCATATTTGACAATCGAGTAAACGACTCCGCCAGATTAGGCTACCAGGGACTTTAATTTAAAATAATGGGTATTATTACAAATCTTATCCTAATGGAACTAACGGAGGAATTTGTCCTTATGGAGGCTCTTTTGATGGAGCAAATTGTTACTTGGGGCCTGTTCCATCAGGATATGAAGGCAAGGCTTTCGTTTACAACAATTGATATTATGTTGCCCCAAAATGTCCATAATTTTAAAAATAAACAGAATGGATTCTACACCAATAAATAATACAATTTTATTTTTTGGCTTGCTCTTTTGGTCAATTAATTTATTAGGTCAAAAAACAAGAACTTTCTTTATACACGGAGGCCCAAGCATAACCAATGTTCAAGAAATAATAAACGGTGAAAAACATTTCTTTGCTTCGCCGGAAAGACCTTATTATTCCATAAGATATCATTTTGGAATTTGTGTTGAAGAAAATATTTTCTCAAAAGAATATTTAGGCGTTAAATACGGACTAAACTTTGATAAAAGAGCTTCATCCCACACCTCCTTTAACAAATACAATGAGGATTTCTATGGGTTTATTGGCATTCCACTACAAATTACATATAAGCCATTAAAGGATCGGGATATTCAGTTTGAGGCCGGGGTAAGTTTTCAGTATTTAGTATATTCGAAATATCTTTTTATGAAGCCATTTAAAAACTACGAAATTGATTATGCAGTAGGCATTCAAATCCATTTATTGAATAATCTGTATTTTGGAGCTCGGCTTTTAGAACCCCTTTTTCTTTTGAGAGAGAAAGGCAATGTTATAAATATAGATCCAAATGTTCCTAAAGAGCGGCGACTCTACAAAACCCATGCCATGCAGTTTTCATTAAGTTACAAATTCACAATGAGATGAAAAAAAACATACTGTTCTATACCATACTCATTTTATATTTTCTATTGAATAAAAACATATTATTTGCTCAATCAAATACTGTTTTGTTAAATTTTTCACTGAATAATTATAAGCTTGACAGATTCAACCTTCCTGAGGAAAATGCTGCAATTATATCTGGCATTGGTTTTAATCTTGGCTTTGCCTATGAAAAACCTATATGCAAAAAATCTTCCATTTTGCTGGGATTTGAGTTTTCTAAGAGAAAATATGACTATTCCATTGGCCCTAGAAACAATAATTTTAACGATAATTATATTTCCCTTCCATTGAGCTTTAACTATTACATCCTTAAATTTATAGCTTTTCAAGCAGGAATGCAATTTGATCATTTACTATTCAAGCAAAAATTAATTTATTATAAAGATGCTCCAAATGATCAAGTATCAGGATACACTAAATACGACATTGGCTTAAATACTGGAATTCGAATTCAATGGTATAATTTTGAAATAAACGGCAGTTTCAATTATGGACTTAGAAATATTTATTGTCTAAATTTTCTTGACCCAATCACAGGAGAGGAACTGGTTGATTCTGCTAAAAGCCATATGTTTAAATTTGGAGTTAGCTATTTATTCAAATGAATATTCACTTCTGATAACCGTTTAGCCAGTTCTGCCTGATTATACCTACAGGGTGCACTTCATACATTGATCCACCTCAACAGGATGAAGATGGCACCCTCCTGACTAGCGGGATAAACTGATTGTAAATGTTTCTTATTCGGCCCTCCCTAACCAGGAAAGCAGGGGTTCATTAAATAAAATAAATTAACCCTAAAATCAAAAATTCATATTTTTGATCCCTTAGATAAGTCTAACCAAAAGTATGGAGAAACTGGCAGGTCTCCATAGTAAACCATTCCATTTTTTATTTGTCTTTACTTCTGTTTCCGGATTTTTAGCTCCTTTTAGCCAATTTTCGGTTACTTTCCCAAAACCTTGATTGTCAATTAAAAACAACATCGTCCATATGAAAATCAGACCAGAGGAATTAACAGAAAATAGTTATGTCCTGCTTGACAAGTTAGGACATAAAGATCTTGTTCCATTCATAAGGACTTATATGAAAAAACGGACAAAATATTCTGTTTTCTATTACCTGAGTAACGTCATTGTGTTTGGACTTGTTGGTTACTTTTTTGCACAAGGTTTCAACTTGCCAAATTATAGCTTTGGTGACCGCTTTACTTATTTTTCATATGGCCTGGCAATTGCTTTTGCCTTGCTTCCATTGCACGAATACATCCACGTATTAGCATACAAATCACAAGGTGCGACAAATACTTCGTATGATGCCAACCTGAAAAAATTCTACTTTATGGCATTGGCAGACAAGTTTGTAGCGAATAAAAGAGAATTTGAAATAGTTGCACTGGCTCCATTTACATTTATTACAACTACTCTAATAATTTTTCTATTTGTTGCTGATAACAATTGGAATTTGACCATTTCCAGTGTTTTGCTAGCACACACCGCAATGTGTTCGGGTGACTTTGGACTACTTAGCTTCTTTGATTTTCATAAGGACAAAGAACCCGTAACCTATGATGATGTTGAAAATAAAATATCCTATTTCTATGGTAAAATCAGTGAAACAAAAACCAATTAAGAAAAATGAATAACTTCTATAAACAACCCAAATTATTTCAATGGATTGTGGCAATTTTACTTTTGACAATAGGCTTTTTGCCAGCACTTGTTATCATTGAAAAAGGGAATTCTCAACCATTATTCTACTTACTATTTTTGATTTACATACCTATTGGTCAATTTGCTTCAACTCCATTTTTTACCCTTGTGGGCATTTACAAATACTATTCGCCAATGCTACTTGGGTACATGGCAAATGACAACCAAATTGATTTACATAGTGGCGGAAGTTTTGATTACCTTTTTGTAATGAGGAAATTTAAATCAGGAATTGAGTTTAAAAATATTTTGTTAATTTATCATTTGGAAGGTTTATTGAACATAATTAAATTAATTGAGAATAAAAAAATACCCAATACAGTAAATATTATAGGCACCTCCTATTTTTTCAACGACAGGACATTGAAAAAAATGGGTTTTGAGATTGAAAATCCATCCTTGTTTTACAGGGCAAACCTATTCGTTAACTTTATTGACTTAGCTTGGATGTATTCTCTTTCACAAGGTAAGCTCTCCATTCCTAAGGTATGGTATGCAAAAAAAGCGAGTATATCAGGAGCTAAATTAGTTGAAAGTAAAAAGGTGATTGAAGTGCTTTATGACAAAATGAAAAGCAAAACAACCGCATAATAACCGGACACTTAAAAAAAATGAAAACATCGAATAATTCTTATTATTGGTTTGCGTTGTTTGTACTTTGCTTTATTACCTATCAACAGGTAATAGACAACATTAGACCAAATTACAGTGGTAATAATTTGACCGTAAAATACCTATTAGGAATTGCACCCAATTTTTTTCCTGCCATTGGAATACCTGCTCTGTTTGTTATTTTAATTCCACAAATGAAACGGACCGGTAAATGGTTCACCGAAAACAAGCACCTAACAGCAAACATAATTTCCTTAACAGGACTTATATCCTGGGAATTCATTCAATCATCATCAACAAAATTACACTTTGACTGGAACGATATCCTATGGACATTTATAGGTGCTTTGGTTTTTCAATTAATATGGACTTTTACCCCATACTTTTATAAGGAAAATCATAATGTAACGTAAAGAAAAACCATCGCATATCAAATAGCCGTATAGATTAAAGTTACATTTTACAAAAGGATAAATGGAGAATAACTTGAAGAATTAAACCATAGGTTACAAGGTGTTTCTAACAATTCGGTTGTCTTGTCCTGGAATAATTTCTCACCTAAAAACAAATTTAGACCGAATCAAAATAAAAATTGAGAGAAAAATTGACCCTAAATACAAATTTGTATTAGTCAGTATATAATCTGACAATAGATCTTATTAATAAAGCCTTTTATGTTTTGGGCTTACCCACAGCAGTGGAATGAGATCGAATAGAAAGTCAATAACCAACGTTTTCGTGAAAAAGAATTTCCTGCAACAAAAAAAAAGTGAACCAAGAAATCAATTTCTCTGAATCTAAAACACTAATGTTCCGTTTATGCAATCAGCATCCTAAAACTATGTTTGGAAAATAAAGCATCCACTCCAAACATATACAAACCGATCTACCAGGAATAAGATGTGCACCAGTGTGTATATAGACACAAGCATGATGTTCAGGTATATTTTTAGCTGGCCAATGAAAGCGAAGTGAAGTAAGGGGAAAAATACCCATAGAAAAAGGGAAATTTCCTGTTGAAAGTAATGCTCACTTTGGGCCAATTTTGTAGAAACAAATTTCCTAACATAATAAAAATTAAATCATGGCTAAATCAATTAAAAAACCAGTGACCAGACCCATTCGCAAGTCAGTCTCGACCCTAAATGCAATAAAACTACCTGCAGAAGGGAGAAGCACCAATGCCCCCGATATGGTACAAATGGCTAAAGAATTTTCTACCCATGCTATCGAATTAGATAGCACCATGAAAAGAAATACCTTGGATAATGCAAGAGACAACAGTGGATTAGGACAGGAACTAAACAATATCGATTTCAAAGCAATGATAGGTGGACCGCTCCAAGCCACTGTAGAAGCGCAGGTTGCATCAGCGGTTGCTACCATTGACTTTATTAAAAAAGTAGGCTTTAAAGAAGACGATCCTTCTCAATTGGTGATGGTAGATTTCAGCTATAAAAAACAAAACCCGGATGGCACAAAAGAGGATGTTTCAGTTATTGTGCCTCTGATTTCAACTTTGCCAATTCCATCGTTACGAATTGATTTTGTAGAAATTGACTTTAATGCCCGTTTAAATTCTATTGATACACAAAATACATCCAATGATTTCAAATTGAATGTAAGTGGTAGAGGAGGATTTGGTCCAGTCAAAGTATCAGCCAGTATGTCTTATCAAAGATCCTCTTCGACAGGTTCCAAAGTAGAAAGGGAATACAGTTTAAAAGTAAAAGTGCGGGCAGTGCAGGATGAAATTCCAAAAGGACTAGAAAAAGTATTGGAATTACTCTCCAAATAGAAACACCTACTTCCATTCAAAAAACTACCTAAACTCCAAACCAAAATATGGTAACTCTTTCTGATTACTTAGGCTACATATTTATTGAAATTACCAGGGCTCGCCAGATGGCAGATCAATTCTCAGTAAATCTTGCCGAAGAACACAGTAAGGATCCATTGCTTAAATATATTTCCGTACCCAGATTTAAAATTCCGGAAATGGAAATAAATGTACCGGTGTTGGTTAGTGGCGCTAAATTTAGTCAGGTGCTGAAATTTAATGATGGGTCTGAAGAATTTAGAAAGTCCATCCAAAATGAACTCAATAATGCATTCCGAAAATACTTATTGAAAAAAAATAATTTAGTCAACACAATTACTACTGTAAATAAAATTGACTTCAGTAATATTTTTCTTCCAAACAAAGTAAGTGCTACCGGACGAGCCAATAAGAAATCTAAAGCCACAAACGAAAGAATGGATGAGAGTCTACTCCTACTAATCACTGATTTTTATGATGTATTGGGAGAGAATTTAACACATGACGATGATTTTATCCTGGCATTTTATAGCAAGATTTTCTTCAGAATGCTGGAAGTACAATCCGCGGTAGAGGCGTATAAAACACTTTATCCAAATAATGAACTCTTTAAAGAAAGTGTAAAAAATATAAGCAATTACATCCATTCAAAAACCATTGTGGATAAAACCACCATTTCCAATCTATTGGTGAGCCCGGAAACCAACCTCATTAATAATGGTGCTTCGGCCATGTCGGTATTTTCTGTAAAAGCTAAGGTAAATGAAGAAGGAATTTATGTAAAAGCCATACGATCCTCCACGGATAATGAAATTACGAATTCAGAAATAACCTTCGAATAAATATGTTCAGAACATTTCATTTTGGAGAATTAAAGTCATTAGAGCTATTATACGAACAGCTAAAAAAATGTTATGAATTATATCAGGTTCATGATAGTTCATTGGCGGACTATTTGAAATTATTATTAAAAGAATCTCAACGTCATTTCAATCAAAGAGGAATAAAATCAGATGAAGGTAAAATTCTCTCGTTGGAAGCGGAATTAACTACATCAGAAAGAGGAATTCATCCATATACTTTGCATTTAGTCAGTACCGGAAAAAGAAAAATGGAGGAAATGGTACAATATAAGATCCTTCAGGAATTGGAAGAAATATTCAGAATAAAATTACAAAACCATCAGTTACAATTGCAAACTTCCTATACATTATGTCAACAAATTATCACCCTGGCTTTGAATAGTAATTTCGTGTCTGAAACGGAAATAATGACCGCCATAAACCAGCACAATACGGAAGGTCTGTGGAAGAAAATATTTCAACACAACGAGTTGTTGCCTTCTTGCCGGGTACTTGTGAATCAGGTAAGCGAGCCGGACATTTTACTCCTAATTCAAGAAGTTGCAGAGAATCTAATACAACTTAATCAAAAATAATATATATGAAACTTAGTGAAAATTTTAGTCTGGAAGAGATGCTGGCAAGCGAAACGGCCGCCCGGATGGGAATTTCGGAACAATACGAACCCTCAACCTTAATTATAAATAATTTAAAGAGCTTGTGCCAAATCATCCTCCAGCCTATTCGAGAACAAATTCAAACCGGTATTCACATCAGCAGTGGTTTCAGATGCAATAGATTAAATACCAAAGTAGGCGGAGCAAAAAACAGTATGCATCTTTTTGGGATGGCTGCAGACTTCATCGCAACAGATAAATATGATGTAGATCAATTATTCAAATTTGTAGCAAAGGGTAATCTGCCATTTGATCAGATCATCCATGAATTCGGCAGGTGGGTTCACATATCCTACGATCCCTATTTAGCAATCCCAAGACGGGAAATTCTGAAGGCTTACAAAAATAAAGCAGGAAAAACTGTCTACGAATTTGTCAAACCAAATAATATATAATATGTATAAACAAACCTATGGGTGGCTTCCGGATTATCCCGACCTGCGCGATAAATATTTTGACACAACAGCCAAAAATGATAAATCTTACCTGCAAGCGTCAGATAAGCAATCTATTGTGCACCTGATAAAAGAAGTGGAAAATAAAAATAAGTCTAGCCAAAATAATATACCTAAAGTGGTAGATCATTTACACCGATATTTTCCTAAGATAGAAGACCAGGGTGACTTCAACAGTTGCACCGCTCATGCCGCTTGTGCTCTGGTAGATTATTTTGAAAAACGTATTTCCGGTGAATGTGATCCTAAATCAAGATTGTTCCTATATAAAGCTACACGTAATTTATTACAAATCAAAGAAGACGTAGGTGCTTTTAACAGGATAACCATGAAAGCGATGGTATTGTTTGGGATACCTCCTGAAAGATACTGGCCATTTGAAAAACAAAATCTCAATCGTGAGCCAGACGCATTTTGTTATGCCTATGCTTCCAATTTTCAGGCCATCCAATATTATCGGTTGGATAAATATGCTATGAAGCCTAGTTTGCTCATCATGGAGATTAAAAGGAATTTAACCTTAGGACTTCCGCTAATGTTTGGGCTGACGTTATACTCCAATATAGAAGAATGCCAACATGGAATCATATGCTACCCATCTGAAAAAAGAAAAAGAATAGGAGGTCATGCTTTGGTTGCACTTGGATTTGATGATCACAAATCCATTGTAAATGACAATGGTATCAAAACAACGGGTGCTTTTCATGTACGCAATTGTTGGGGTGAATCCTGGGGAGAAAGTGGGTATGGGTGGTTGCCATATGAATACATCATTCAGGGCATGACGAAAGATTGGTGGAGTATCATAAAACATGAATGGATAAATAATAAACTTTTTGAATAAACTGATACAATGAAAAATAAATTCCAAAACATTGAGCTATTGGTCAACATGGGAACCGGCTCAAGGTCATTGAACAAATCCGCATTTCTGAAGACATTGTCAGATGAAGGCATTCAATTTGAAACTAAAGATTTTTGTGCGCATGAAAAGAAAATAAAACAAAAAAAAGAAATAAAATCTTCTAGGACAAAGGAAAATTTAGATCAATTTGAAAATGATCAAAGATTTATGTTTAAATCCAATGTTCAGGATCATGAAATAAATCCATGGGATTTAGCACATAAATTGAAACACTCCATGAAATCAGTCACATGCTTTGTGGAACCTGATACGGTTTCAGAATTCGTCATTCAAAGAAAAATCAACGATAATGAAGAACCATCCCACCGATCCATTGGAAAGCAGAATGATGGAAATTTTGACGCAGACTGGTTGCCTCACGCGAATACCATCTGGCACTTGGATGATGCCCATTCACAACTCATGTCGGCCAGAAAAGAAGCAGAGCAATTAAATTCAGATAAATTAGTCAGGATTGGGCATCTGGACACAGGATATGATCCGGTTCATCCCCAACTTCCGCCAAGACTTAATACAAAACTTCAAAGAAACTTTATTCTAGGGGAAACACCAACTTCAGCTGTAGATCCTTTGAATAAAGCAGTTTTATATATGCCTGGGCACGGTACAGGCACATTGGGTATTTTAGCCGGAGGTAAATTTGTGGGTAATGGATTTAACGATAAAATAGGAGGTGCACCCTTTGCCGAAATAATCCCTTGCAGAATAAGCAACACCGTAGTGCTAATAAAAACCAGTGAATTTGCACAAGCCCTTAATTATTTATCAGCACTTCACAAATCTGGTGAAATGGTTCACATCGTTTCCATGAGCATGGGCGGTGCTCCAAGTCAGGCATGGGCAGATGCTGTAAATGAAGCCTATGAATCAGGTATCTTAATGGTCTCTGCAGCCGGCAACAATTACAATGGACTCCCCATTAGAAAATTGGTTTATCCTGCAAGGTTTGAAAGAGTCATTGCTGCTTGCGGAGCAACTTTTGAAGATGCCCCATATTATCACAAGAAAATTGGGGAAATGCAAGGTAATTACGGCCCACCAAAATCGATGAACTATGCATTGGCTGCTTACACGCCCAACACGCCATGGGCTGTCTCGGTAAACAAATCACTTAGTTTCAGTGGTGCCGGGACTTCTTCTGCAACTCCCCAAATTGCTGCAGCTGCAGCATGCTATCTTAAGAAGTATTACGAAGAAATTACTGCTCTGCCGGAACCCTGGATGCGTGTTGAGGCAGTTCGAAATGCATTGTACACATCAGCTGCTAAAAAAGTAAATTCTGTACCTGAAGAAAATGATTACCGCTCATATTTTGGTAATGGAATTTTAAGAGCTTCTGACGCATTAAAAATTACTGTACCAAAAAAAGGTAAAAATTTAATCAAGGCAAAAGATGCAGATGTAGGCTGGTTCCCAATTTTGTCCACCATATTCAGATCCGTAGAATCCGTTACCGCTGCACCCGATGCCCAAGGACTCAATATGCTAAATATTGAACTGGCACAAATTTCATACTCCAATGCAGAAATGAACAAATTGATGAACAATGATGAAATTGACTTCTATAATTTGAGCAAAAAAAAGAAAAAACAACTAATGGAATTTCTGATCTGCATACCGGAATCATCTATGACCTTAAAATCATTTCTTAAAAATAATTACAAATCAATTATCTCCATCTAATTCTAAATTGTATGAAAAGTGTACTCATCAAACTTATGGACGGCCTTCCGTTATTTGAAATAATACTCATGTTCTCAGGATTTCTGGTATTGATTGTTCTTTTGATAATGCTAGTTTTTCTAATTTACAAAAACCGAAAATATACACCTATATTTTATGGATTTACTATTCCAATCATCATGATGGGCTGGTCAAGTATAAAATCCATTGAAATAAACGGAATTATTAAAGCAATGAAAACTCAGGTAGCAGAAACTATTCAACATCCAACAGAAGATAATTTTCAAAAATTAGATTCTCTCAATAAAATTTCCAACGAATACAAATTTAAATCTCCTGAAAACAATTTGCTTCTGGTTAAAACCAATATTCTGTTGTCGAATCCACAAAAAGCAGAGGAAGACTTGAATAAAATAAATCCTACAAAAATAAATCAAAAAGAATTGCAAGAATTAAAATCAACTATTGAGAACATCAAAAATACAGAAGCGCTCATTTCTCAATCCACCGCCTCTCCGGATGACACTACACTCACAGCCGGATTAGAAAAGAATGTCAGCGAACTAAAAGATTCAAAACTGCCTACCAGAAATTCCAAAATCATTATTCAAAGAGCAGAAATTAAGTTAAATCAATTGGAGTTGAGAAAAATTCAACTCCGGGATTCAAAAAATAAAAACAAAAAACCAGTAAAATAAAAAATTCAAATCAATATGAACAAAGCACTGTTAGTAGGAATTAACCAATACGATTTACAGCCATTAAAGGGATGTGTAAATGATATTCAGGACATGTCTGAATTTCTTATTGAAAAATGCGAATTTCAACATAAGGAAATTCGAAAACTGACTGACTTCAGAGCCACTAAAGCAGCCATACTCAAGAGACTCAAATGGTTAATAAAAGGTGCTTCTGCAGGTGATCGCATTTACTTTCATTACAGTGGACATGGCACGCAAGTTGCCTCAAGATCTGAAGACGACGAAATAGATGGAATGGATGAATTAATATGTCCGGTAGATTTTAGTTTCAATGGAGAATCAGGTATAGAAAATGGAATTCTTGACAATGAATTGCATAAAATATTCAAAGAGATACCAAAAGGCGTACATTTCATATGGGTTTCAGACTGCTGTTGTTCAGGAACGCTCACAAGGGCCATCAGAAGAAATAACAATCGTCAAAGCAGATACCTAGTCCCTCCGGAGGATCTTGCATGGAGAAATGAGACCGCCATGATAACTGGAAAAAAAATTACAAAAATTGGCAAATCTGTAAACAAATTAAATGTGGCATTTCTCTCTGCTTGTAAAGATCATCAGGAAGCAGATGACGATCTATTTGAAAATGGGTATAATGGAGCCCTCACATACTTTTTACTTAACATTTTAAAGACTCCAAAAGGGCATACACAGAATTTTAATCAAATACACAAGTCGGTACAAAATAAATTGGTAAAGGCAGGATACTCGCAAAGCCCTATGGTGGATGGATCAAAAGATCTGCTGGAAAAAACTTTTTTCAATCAAAACCAAAAATAATTATGCCTTCAATTCTGGGTTATAGGCCAAACTTCATTTCATCTTTATTGAAAGTAAATTTACCAGTATTGAATGATGAACAAAAATCAGATTTAGTAAGTCATGATGATGAATGGGAATGGAAATACAAACACTATAGTTTGGCCATGTGTAAATCCCGCAAACTTGCATTCTATACTGCTTCAAATCTAAATGGTAAACTTTTCAAATCAGTTAAAAGAGCAAGTTTATTTCCTTCCGGAAATGATGAATGGAAAAATGATCCAAGATTTAAAAATCATCAATGGGGAGTTGAATTGTATAAAGCGCAAAAAAGTGATTTTGACAGGGGCCATCTGGTCAAAAGAGAAGATACGCAATGGGGCTATACCATAAATGATGCAAAAAATGCTGCATTGGACACCTTCCATTATTCAAATTGCGCGCCTCAATTACCCGAGCTTAACCAGAAAAAATGGGAAAATTTAGAATTCTATATCTTAAAAAAAGAAACGGTACAATACAAATTAAAAGTAAACGTATTTACCGGCCCGGTTTTGAGTTTGAGTGATCCACATTTTATAACAATCGTTGACCACCATCAAATAAAATTACCTGTTCTATTTTGGAAAGTAATCTATTATTCTGGTGATGGTAAACAGTTAAAAATTGCTGCCTTTCTGATGGGCCAGGAAACCTTGATGAGACAAAAAGGAATCATTGGAGAAGCACGTACAAGATTACTGAGTGAACATTTTCAAAATTTTGAAGATGCGGAAACCTACCAGGTCAATATAAAAACAATAGAACAACTCACTGGTTTGACTTTCCAGAATGCTTTCGAACCCTATGTTGATCCAAGACCCATGAAAATACTCATCAGCGACATTCAGGTTAAAAAAGGTCTTTCTCTGTATGAAAATCCCATGATTGATGAATTTGAGTATTCCGGAATAAGTCTTTAATGGATTGAAACGAAAATTCCAGAAGCCAGCTGATTAAGCTTACATCGGGCACAGGAAAAACACCCTATTTGCATGGGCTTTATCCCTTTTTTTATTAATTAATCCTTTGATAATCAATATTACGTGTACTATGAATCCATTATTAGTAAAAATTCATTATTTTTATAACTTAAGTTTGTCAAAACAAAACTCTAACAAATGAAAACTAAAATTCAAATCACCTTTTTCAAATGGTGCTCGCTGATCATCATTCCCCTCTTGATGCAATGTACCCCTACCACTGATCCATTACAACCACTGACACCGATTCCTGCAAATGATGTTATTCAATTGATCAAGGAATACAAAACCAAGAGGAGTGATGTTATTAACGCACATTACGATTCATTAAACACCTATGGAGAGGGCTTCTCTGATTCCAGATTTATCACTTTTGATGCGGCCACCTTAGAAAACTTCATCAGACAGATCAAATTAAAAATTGAAAACAATCACCTGGACATAAAACTTGGTGGGGTGCGCTGCTTTTACACGGTCTATCCGGATACACTCCAAGGGCCCTATTTGGGAAGAGTAAACCCATCGTACAAAAATCATCATGCAATATTAATGGTTCCCACCTTCATTAATGCCGCCGGAGATCATCAGGAGTTTGATTTTGACCAATTTGAAGATGTAGGAGGTCTCAGAAAACCAAAGGACTTGAAACTTTTATTTTCCGGAGGTGATAAAGATCAAAATCCGGCAACAAGTTTTTACTTCCTGAATATGGGAGGGCTTTGCCCACCACCATTTGCCGATTCTTGCAAATCAACCTTATTGGGACTTGCTGATGGCCTATAGAAGAAAATTATATTCTAATCCATGTCCGCGATACTAAAAGACTGCGTATTTGTATTTGAGTTTCTGGCAGCTTTTGTTGGGATCATCACCTTTTTACGAATACGCAGTTCCATTTTACTCTATCTAAGTTTAATATTACTTTTTGTTTTTGTAAGTGACTACTATGGATTTCTTAACCAAAAATCAAGTGAATTCAGTAAATTTAAATATTACAACATCGTACTCTTTCCACCTTTGGTTTTGTATATCGCCATGTATTACCATCTTTTGGCAAATCTTAAGGCAAAAATTTGGGCTTTAATCGGGAGTCTACTTTACATTGGAATTTATGCAGTGAACATTAAATTTTTACAACCAATCCATACAGAATTCCTCACATATTCCTATTGTTTTGGTTCGTTATTACTCTGTATAAATATTCTGGTCTATCTAAAAGAGTCTCTAGAAACAGACAAACTACCTATTTTGAAAGAATCGCCTTTTTTATGGATTTCCTTTGGACTCTTCACCTATTATGGAGTTAACCTCCCCTTTATTGGATTTTACAATTATCTTGCTAAAGTTTCCCAAGAATTTTTAACCATATACTTTAATTTGACATTTGTTTTATCCTGTATCATGAATTTGTTAATCTGCATAGGCCTTTTATGTTTCAAAATCAGGTAGAATTTGCAATTGTAATTGGCACCTTGATGCTTTTTATTTTATCTACCAGCCTTATTTTATTCTATTGGAAATATGTAAACAGCAGGAATCTCTTGATTAAAGAAAGAGAACACGAAATTTTTCTTCACAAACAGGCATTAATAACGGCCCAGCTGGAAATTAAAGAAGAGACACTTAGACAAGTTGGATATGAATTGCATGACAACATTGGCCAGCTAATGACTTTGGCTAAAATACATGCAAACAGTCTACACAAACTACAACCCAATGAGCATACACTGCAAACCATTAACAGCATTTCAAAAGCACTCGAAGAACTCAGAAAACTTTCTAAGTCCCTGGACTCAAACGCACTTAAAAATCTCAGTCTGGTAAATCTAATTTCTCAAATTCTTCAACAAATAGAAAAACTTGATGCAATACAATGTACAATTAATGTAGAAAACAGTGAATATGAAATAGATCATGGTGTTAAAATCATTTTATTCAGAACTACGCAGGAAATTCTTACGAACGCCCTGAAACATTCCAAAGCAGATCAAATTTGCATTAATTTAATATTTGGAGAGCATGAACTTATTCTCGAAATTAAAGACAATGGAATAGGTTTTGATCCAGCGTTAATGCCTACAGTTGAAGGAAATGGAACTGGTATAAATCATATCCAAAACAGAGTTGGAATCATTGGAGCCAAATTGCACATTGAATCTTATCCAAATAAAGGAACAAAATTCATCATCATTTACCCCACAAATCAACACCATGCATAAAATCATTCTTGTTGAAGACCATTTTTTAATGGCGCAGGCCATAAGTCAGGTAATTGAAAAAAACACTCAGTATAAAGTACTGAAAATTTGTAGAAATGGGAAAGAATTAATGCAACTTTTGACAGAGCAAAAAGTAAGTCCCGACCTTATCATGCTGGACATCAACATGCCCGTCATGAATGGATTCGAAACAGCTGAATGGCTTCAAGACGAATTTCCCAAAATTAAATTTATCACACTTACCATGAATGATGATGAAGCATCTCTGATAAAAATGTTCACACTTGGTGCAAAAGGGTATATTTTGAAAGATGCGGATGAAGATCATTTATTGGACGCCATCAGAATTGTGATAAAAGATGGGTTCTATTTTAGCGAGCACGCTTCACAGATACTTTTTGGTGCAATGAATTTCAAGCAAAATAAATTGTCCTCTGCAAAACCAGAAATCCAACTTAGAGAAAAAGAGATCGAATTATTAAAATGGTCATGTACTGAGTTAACCTATAAGGAAATTGCAGCTAAAATGAACCTCAGTCCTAAAACAATAGATGGATACCGCGAATCTCTCTTTGAAAAATTAGAATTGCACTCCAGGGTAGGTATGGCTGTATATGCCATAAGACATGGGATATTCAAAATTTAATTTCCTGGGTACTAAGAAACATAATTATTCTCGTCGCTATTAATAACTATTGCCGAAGAAATTTCACCCTAAAAATGCAGGTAAAATCCTGTAGCAATAGAAGAAATATCCCCTTGATAATGGCCCTCGTCAAATCACATCTTTGTAGTATCAATTATAATTTATTGTAGTTGTAGGGGATTCCGAAAACCTATTAGAGTAGGAAATTAAATAACTATCTAAAAATAAATTATGGCAAAAAGAGCAGTAGTGGTCGGAATAAACGACTATGCACCAATTGGTGGCGGAGGACCGGACCTTCGAGGTTGTGTTAATGATGCCAGAGACATGGCTAACACTCTGGTAATTTGTGGTTTTCCTGTTCCAAACATCAGAATCCTTACAGACAGGAATGCAACTAAAGCTAACATTTTAAATTATTTACGTTGGCTGGTTAGCACTTCTGTTCGTGGAGACTCCATAGTATTTTACTATTCAGGACATGGGACAAGAGTCACAAATGTAGGTGCTGATCTTGAAATAGAAGGATTGGATGAAGCAATTTGCCCTCATGACTTCAATACAGCAGGATTTATTACTGATGATGTGTTTAAATCCATTTTTGATACTTTGAAGCCTGGTGTGAATCTGGAGGTAATTTTTGATTGTTGCCATTCAGGAACTGGAACAAGAATTCTATTCGGACCAAACTTTGAATTAAATCGAATCGGTGTTGAGAATGATGAATATTCAGCAGTAAGAACTATTGAACCAATGTTGGAGGATGAATTTTATTATGCTTTTCATAGAGAATTCGAAACAGATGAGAATAAGAAGGCTTTACCACTTAAAAAAGCATTAGTACCTGTTTCTACATTGAATCATACTTTGTGGGCAGCATGCAAGGATAATCAAGTGAGCATGGAAGGGAATATAGGTGGATCCATAAGAGGCTATTTTACTTACCACTTTTGCCGCTGCCTTCGTTCAGTTTCAGGAAATATTACCAGAAGATTACTGGACGCACAGGTCGCAAATGCACTACATGCCATGGGTGCTGCACAAATCAACCAAACTGAATCAAAAAACACTGAGTTTGCTCAAAGGATTTTTACCTGATAGATTGGTTCATTTACTAATCATCAGCTGATAAACATCTCCCCAACTTTATAGTACCCCCAGAGTAAGTCTACTTTGTGTATTAAAATAAGGTTTTGTTTGTTGAAATAAATGCCATGAAATTCTGAACACTATTCAGTTTGTTCATGGCATTTATTAAATAATACATTCTCTGGCAAAAAAAACGCAAAATAAAACATAGACCAAAAAAGACCTTTTGGGATGACCAAACAGCGAATTAAATTATCTTGAAAGATCCGATTTATTTCCAACATCCAAAATGGTGCTTCAATTAACATAAGGATCTAAAGTATTTTAATCAATGAAAACTATTTCCCAAATTTGAAAAATAAGTATACTTTATAAGTTTTGATCCATTTAAATATTTTATTGAAACAATATCTAGTTTTAATCATCCGGAATCTCCAAATGAAAATTTAGCCTAACCTCGAGAGTACTTAAATCCTAATTCTTTATATTTTCTTTATACGGTATTGTGTATTTTTACCCATCCTAACTTCAACGAAATTGCTACCGGTCAATACCAGAAAAATTAATAAAATCAGACAACATGGGATCAGTATTGGACTTGTGTTGATCGTTTCTATAGCCTGCTTTCTATTTGTTGATCTTGTCGGTTACCGGGTAGTGGCTCTGGTTCTTCTGGTCACAGTCTCTTTACTCGCCATGCTCTTTGAAATCTCCCCGGTCTTAATCGCAGCTGTTTTGAGTGCACTTATTTGGAATTTCTTTTTCATACCGCCCATTTTTACTTTCCACGTAGATCATGCAGAAGATTTGTTGATGTTTCTCATGTATTTTCTGGTCGCCATGGTAAATGCAGTATTGACCTTCAAAATTAGGGAAGCAGAAACCATCGCAAGAGATAAAGAAGAAAAAGAAAATGCATTAAGACATTACAATGTTTTACTTAATTCGCTTTCCCACGAATTGAGAACACCCATCGCTACCATCATTGGTGCGGTGGACACCTTAAAGGAAAATAATAAACAACTAACTGAATTATCAAAAGAGGAACTATTGAACTCAATAGATTTGGCAAGCATCCGATTGAACAGACAGGTAGAGAACTTGCTCAACATGAGTCGTGTGGAGACAGGAATGTTCAAACTAAAACTTGATTGGTGTGACCTGAATGATCTCATTCATTCCATAGTCCAAAAAATCCAACCATCCTCAGTTCAGCAGCGAATACTGATTCAAACAACAGATAATTTGCCATTATTCAAAATTGACGCAGTCCTGATTGAACAAGCAATTCAGAACATCCTGCACAATGCGGTGCAGTATACCCCTGAAGGAACTCAAATCAAAATTGATTTGGCCTATCAAATTGATAAATGCATCATTATTATTTCAGATCAGGGAAAAGGATTTCCGGAAGAAGAAATTCATTTAGTATTTGATAAATTTTACCGACTGCACAACAGCCCCACAGGCGGAACAGGATTAGGATTGTCCATTGCCAAAGGATTTACAGAAGCTCATCACGGGTCTATCAAACTGGAAAACAAACCTGAAGGAGGAGCCAGATTTACCTTAGAAATTCCTGCTGAAACTTCATTTATAAACAACCTAAAAAATGAATAAAGCCGAAATTCTAATCATCGATGACGAACCGCAAATCAGAAAACTTCTGGAAATAAATCTGGAGAGTAATGGTTACAAAGTCCTACAGGCCTCAACAGGTCAGGAAGGTATTCTGATGGCTGCAAATCATCCTCCGGAACTCATTCTGCTTGACCTTGGTCTTCCCGATAAAAGTGGTCATGAAGTATTAAAAGAGATTAAAACCTGGTATAATAAATCCATCATCATTCTCTCTGTCCTGGACGATGAATCCAATATTGTAACTGCTTTGGACAATGGAGCAACTGACTATCTGACCAAGCCATTCAGAACCGGAGAACTCCTTGCTCGGATCAGATGCTGTATCAGAAAAAATGGACCTGAAGAAAATCACAGCAGCATACAAGCAGGAGATTTATCGATTGATCTGGTAGCCAGAATAGTAAAGAAAAATAATATCCTGATAAAACTAACTTCAACTGAATTTAACTTGCTTGCCTTATTTGCAAAAAATGAAGGGAGGGTACTTACACATCAATATATTCTTAAAAGTATTTGGGGCGTTGCATATCAACTGGAAACACAATATCTAAGGGTGTTTGTAGCCAGCTTAAGAAAAAAAATAGAAGACAACCCTAATAATCCCAGGCATATTATCACGGAGAGTGGTGTCGGGTATCGTTTTAACTAGAGCATTACTCAACATATAAATTCTATCCAGCTATTTATATTTCTGACTAAAAATTGCAGTGCATTTAGCCAAGTAAGAAATGTGGTTTATCCTCGCTAAACTATCCTCGCTTTCTTTATAATATCTTTATGACTACCTGCCAACCTTTTATAGACCCCTTATAAGTTGCATCGGAGCTTTGGGTGTCAAATTTATAAAAGTATGTCAAAAAACAATACTCCTGGTAAGGTAACCATAGCATCTGTCTTGGTTGCACTTGGCATCATCTATGGCGATATTGGTACGAGTCCATTATATGTTCTGAAAGCCATCATTGGTGATAAGCCCATAGAAGAAATTTTAGTCCTAGGAGGTGTATCCTGCATCTTCTGGACCCTCACCTTGCAAACTACCATAAAATACATTTACCTTACCCTTAAGGCTGATAACCAGGGTGAAGGTGGTATATTTTCCTTATACGCGCTCGTCAAGCGTTATGGAAAGTGGTTGGTCATTCCGACCATATTAGGTGCCACCACCTTGTTGGCCGATGGTATCATTACCCCGCCCATTTCGGTAGCATCCGCAGTGGAAGGGCTTGGCATGATCAAAGGCTTGGAACATTTGCCAACTGTTCCTATTGTGATAGTGATACTTTCACTGTTGTTCTTTTTCCAAAGATTTGGCACACAAAAAGTAGGAAGCGCATTCGGACCTGTGATGGTTATTTGGTTTGTCATGTTATTCACGCTTGGTCTTTTTCAATTGCTAAAGCATCCTGAGATCTTACATAGTTTAAATCCTCGGTATGCATTTGAATTATTGGTGAAATACCCCCATGGATTTTGGTTGCTCGGTGCCGTCTTTCTTGCTACCACTGGAGCAGAAGCTTTGTATTCGGACCTTGGTCACTGTGGAAGAAAAAATATCAGAATCAGCTGGATGTTTGTAAAAACCTGTCTGCTGGTAAATTACCTTGGTCAGGCAGCATGGGTGTTACACCAGGATTCGGGTTTTCTCGAAGGCAGAAATCCGTTCTTCGAAATTATGCCTCTGTGGTTTCTGATGGCCGGAATCATAATAGCTACTGCTGCAACCATCATCGCTTCACAGGCACTTATCAGCGGCAGCTACACGCTGATAAATGAGGCAATGAATTTGAATTTCTGGCCCAGGGTAGCTGTACGACAACCCACCGAAACAAAAGGCCAGATCTATATTCCCAGTGTAAATTACATTCTTTGGATTGGTTGCATCCTGATGATTCTATATTTCAAATCCTCCACCCACATGGAAGCAGCCTATGGATTCAGCATCACTATTGCCATGATTATGACCACCATATTATTAAGCTTCTTCCTGTACTTCAGACTCAAATGGAATAAAATCTTGGTGTTGGGAATTCTGATTTTCTTTGGTGCTATTGAATTGTCCTTTTTTATCGCAAACGTGGCGAAAATAAAAGAAAGATGGATGTTTTTATTTTTTGAATTATTCATTTTTGCCACCATGTATATTTGGTTTTATGCCCGTAAAATAAATAACAGATTTACAAAATTCACAGACCTTGGAAAATACGTCTCCCAAATCAGAGAACTAAGCGAGGATGATGCAATTCCTAAATTTTCTACCCACCTTATTTATCTGACAAAGGCAAACAACAGGCATGAAATTGAAGAAAAAATTGTAAAATCAATATTTTCTAAAAAACCAAAGCGATCTGACGTCTATTGGTTTGTCCACATTCACCGCACTGAAAATCCATATACCCTGGATTATGATGTATCTGAATTGGTAGATGATAAAATCATCAAAGTGAACATCAACACTGGCTTCCGTATCCAACCACGCACAGAATTGTATTTTAAAAAAATCGTTCAGGATCTGGTTGCTAAAAGAGAATTGAATCTGCATGTACGTCCGGACGGCTCAACCAGATATAACAATGAACCGGATTTCAAATTTGTAGTACTCGAAAAATTCCTTTCCGTAGAAAATGAATTTACGCTGAAAGATGGCCTGCTCCTGAATTCCTATTTCTATCTCAAACATCTGGGCTTAAGTGATGAAAAGGCTTTTGGATTAGACAAATCTGATGTAGTGGTAGAACAAGTTCCCCTGGTCTATCAGACTGCCTCTAGCATTGAATTAAAAAGAATATCTGAAAATGATAATTAAAATTGGATCATGGAACCGGATTTTTCATTTACTATTTACGAAAAATATTGTTGCACTTCAAATAAAATGGTGGAAATCAAACTCCTTGATCAAAGGATTATAAAAGGGCAACTGATTGGATTATATAAAAATAACCCGAATGATAAAAACCCTTATATTGCGAAGTGGTGTTTAGCAAGTCCGGATCAAAAGTACAGCCTGGGTTTAGATTATCTGGGGTACGCCTCTGGAAAAATCATTTTGCAAGAAGAAATAGATGAAATAAAATTTATAGAAGATCAAACCATCCTTAAAAGACCTTATGACTAAAATTTTCTTACACATACTATTTTGTATACTTTACCTAACTATTGCAGTTGGCCAGGAAATATCAATTGGTACAAATGAAAATAAAGAGGAAATAAAAATAAGTGCATTTCTGGATGTTTTTTATGCTTATGATTTCAATCAACCTCAAGATGGTAAAAGACAATATTTTTTTTATAATCATAATCGGCACAATGAATTCAATTTAAATTTGGGTTATCTAAAATTGGCCTATAACAATAAAAAATTAAGAGCCAATCTGGCTTTGCAATCCGGCACATACCCTAATGACAACTATGCCTCAGAACCGGGATTATTGAAAGCATTATTTGAAGCAAATGTGGGATACGCACTGAATAGTAAAAATAACTTATGGATGGATGTTGGAATTTTCGCTTCCCATATAGGCTTCGAAAGTGCCATTTCACAGGAAAACTGGACGCTGAGCAGATCCATGTTAGCAGAAAATTCACCCTACTATCTTACAGGCGCCAAATTAACCTACAAACCAACAGCCCGCTTTGAATATATGGCTTTAATCTGCAACGGTTGGCAACACATCCAAAAAATAAAAGGCAATTCTCTCCCATCTTTTGGCACACAAATAAAATATTTTCCTAAAGAAAATATTGAATTAAACTGGAGTACTTTTATTGGAACCGATGACCCCGACTCCTCTCGCAGAATGAGATATTTCAATAACTTTTATACCAAATTCCAACTGAACAAAAGGATTGGTTTTATTGCTGGAATGGATTTAGGCATGCAACAAATCACCAAAAACAGCATGTATCATAATGCGTGGTTCAGCCCAATCCTGATCTGCAGATTTGCCTTCACCGACCATTGGGCAGCTGCATTCCGGGCAGAATATTATGAAGACCTTACCGGAATAATCATCCCACTCAACAATAATACTGCATTTGAAACTATGGGCTGGTCTTTAAATTTGGATTACAACCCTACTCCCATGATTAGTTACAGAGTGGAAGGCAGAAGTCTAAATGGTAACCATAATCTATTTACCGGGAAGAACAATAATTCAACCAGCCAAAACTTTTGTATTTTGGGATCAGTGGCTGTAAACTTTAGTAGAATGGTCCGTTGAAAAAAGTATTCATTCTACCAATGACCATGACAATTCAATTGCAAAGGAAAAATGATGGCATCCTGCTTTTGCCGGATGCCCAAGTCTAATACTATAAAATACAAGAAAGGCGGATGATGTTATATTTTATGGCCCCTTAAATTAAATAAAACGACATTGCCTTATCATCTGATTACATAATAAAGCAAGGATCTCTGAGGTGTTACAATTAGCCAGGAGAATATCCAATCACCAAGTCTTCAATTTCCCCTATTTTCGTCCAAAATTTGGACATGTCACAGGCGCTGGTATTGCTCATTGTACTGATTGGATATTTCTGTCTGTTGATTGCCATTTCTTTTTTAACAGGCAAGGACAACTCAAACGAAAGTTTCTTCAGTGCAAACCGCAATTCAAAGTGGTATCTGGTAGCGTTTGGGATGATAGGTGCTAGCCTGTCTGGGGTAACATTTATCAGCATCCCGGGAGTAGTGGGTGCAGGAGGCGTAAATCAGAATTTCAGTTACATGCAGATGGTTTGGGGCTATTTGATCGGATACATGATCATCGCAAACGTCCTCATGCCCATTTATTATCAATACAACGTCACCTCGATTTATGAATATCTCAATGAGCGACTGGGCATTCATGCCTACAAGACCGGTGCAGCGTTTTTTCTTTTGTCCCGACTGATAGGCTCCTCTTTCAGGATGTACATTGTGGCCATGGTCATGCATCAATTTATTTTTACACATTATCATTTGCCTTTCTGGCTCACTGTCCTGGTATCCATTTTCCTGATCTGGGTCTATACCTTCAGAGGGGGAATAAAGACCATCGTAATTTCTGATACGTTTCAGACCTTTTGTATGATTGGTTCACTTATACTCACCATTTATTTTTTGAGTGAAAAATTTGACACCAGTTTTTTAGGATATTTCAAAAAGGTGTTGGCATCTGATTATGGAAAGATATTTTATTTTGATGCGGGGTGGAGTGATTCCAACTACTTTTTCAAACAAGTCATTGGTGGCATGCTCATAGCTCTGGTCATGACCGGATTGGATCAGGACATGATGCAAAAAAATCTTACCTGTCGCAATCTCAAAGAAGCACAACTGAATATGTTTAGCTTTTCCATGCTGTTGTTTTTTGTCAACTTTGCTTTCCTGTCATTGGGTGCCGGTCTTTATCTTTTTGCTGCACAGGAGGGCATTGCCTTGCCTGCAAAATCTGATCAACTGTTCCCAATGATTGCATTCAATTACCTGACAGGGTTTGGATCCATATTATTTCTCCTTGGTCTGACCGCTTCCAATTACGCCAGCGCAGATTCTGCATTGGCATCACTTACAACTTCTTATTGCATTGATTTTTTAAACTTTCGGACTGTACATTGGGATGAACAGAAAAAGAAAAAAATCAGAACAATGGTGCATCTGGGATTTTCTCTTTTAATCTTTCTGGTCATCATTATATTTTATTGGCTGAACAACGATGCAGTGATTAACAAGGTGTTTCAGTTTGCCGGATACACGTATGGTCCTATATTAGGTTTGTTTAGTTTTGCCATTCTCTCCAATAGAAAAATAAAATTTCATGCCTGGTTACCGTTGATATGCATTGCCGCACCTTTACTCACTTATTTCATTAATGAAAATTCCAAATTCTGGTTTAATGGCTTCACATTTGGAAATTTATTGGTAGCGGTCAATGGCCTTATCTGCTATATAGGATTGTATTCGATCTCTTCAAAAAAATAACATGGAAGAATTTAAAAGAACCACAGAATCCGAATCCAGCCATCAAGAGCTGGAACATAAATCGGTTCTTGAATTATTGAATGGCCTGAATGAAGAAGATCAAAGCGTTCCATTTTTAGTTGCCAAATGCATTCCCCAGATCCAAGCACTGATCAACGATTTAGTGCCCAAAATGAAAGAGGGAGGAAGACTTTTTTACATAGGTGCAGGAACCAGCGGCAGGTTAGGTATCGTGGATGCCTCTGAATGTCCTCCTACATTCGGCGTGCCGCAAGGATGGGTCATAGGAATCATCGCAGGTGGTGATGGTGCCATCAGAAAAGCAGTAGAATTCGCAGAAGACAGCGAGACACAGGGTTGGGAAGACTTGCAGAGTTACGGAATTGATTCGCTTGATACCGTAATCGGCATTGCAGCAAGTGGAACGACTCCCTATGTCATACACGCCTTAAAACAATGCCAGGAAAAAAATATACTCACCGCTTGCATCACATGCAATCCCGGTGCACCCATTTTAAAATATTCAAATCATCAGATAGTTTGTGAAGTAGGACCTGAATTTCTAACAGGCAGTACAAGATTAAAATCCGGAACTGCCCAAAAACTCATTCTCAACATGATCAGTACTGTTACCATGATCCGACTTGGTAGAGTAAAAGGAAATAAAATGGTGGACATGCAACTCAGCAACAACAAACTGATAGAACGTGGTGTGCGCATGATTACACAATTAAAATCAATTTCAGAATCAGAGGCCAGAAAAATCTTATTGGAAACAGGTAGTGTCCGAGAAGCACTTTTGAAATTGAATTAATCCTCATTCCCTATTTGGAACTTGCATTATTAGTCAAAAATAAATTATCAATAATTTGGGTTTATTTTATCAAACTCACCTCACCGGATAAATTCTTTTCTACACCAGTTTTAAACGTGATCACCACGTGATACACATATACACCAGGCATCAAAGACTGGCCTCTATATTCACCCGTCCATCCAACATTAGGGTCGTTGATTGAAAAATGTTCTTTGTTAAAAATCTGTGCACCCCACCGATCATAAATTTCCAGTGATTTAATTTCGGCCACTTCTTCTACATCACCATACACAGTGAATCCATCATTGATACCATCTCCATTTGGAGAAAATACATTGGGCACATAAACATGATTCTTTCGAACAAAAATAATCAGATCATCTACATCGTAGCAACCAAACTTATTGTAAACAGTAGCTTTTAACCTTGCTTCATCATCCGGCTTAAGAATGATGGATGCACAGGTATCACAGGAAATATTCGCATTTACATCCCAGTCAAGACGAACATAAGATCCTTTTATCAACGCATCCACCCGCACACTCTGTCCCAATTCAATTTCCAAATCATTTCCTAAATCAAGATCTACACTTTCTGGTCTGATAAGTGTGATCAAAGTGTCTGTAGAACATAAATTTTTATCTCTGATGTAGAATCGATGCTGTCCTGGTCCTAAAGAACTAAACACAGGATTGCTGGAAAAATTAATTCCATCCATGGAATATTCATAAGGAGGCGCGCCTGACAAAACATTTTTGATGTCAATGGCACCTACACTGTCTACATCAGGACAAGGAATTGGTGTCAATTGCAATTCACTGATAATAGGCAATGGCAATTTGACTAAAGAAATCGAATCCAGATAAATACAACTTCCATTGATGGTTTTTGCCTGATATACATAACGCCCGGGTGGAAGATCTTTGAAATTAAGTTGATCTCCGCTCACCTGTGGTCCGCTCAAAACAATGGTACCGACGGAATCCTGCAAATAGGTTCTCAAACGAATAAAATCCTTTTCATTTGCGCAATAACTGATGGTGGTATCGTAAAACAACTTTCTTGCAGGACAAAGCAAAGGACTGCACGTCAGATCATCTCCTAAACTTTCGCTGCAAGGTCCACTGTCAATTGCAAATAATCTGAAAATGATGGTGTCCTTCAGACCCTGCAAACTGATGTGATAGGATGTATCGGAGCTTCTGTATCCATTCTTTCCTTTTATCAATTGTACACGGTAATCTTTAGCCCTCGCAATTTTTTTCCATCGGAAAGTAACAGAGGTGTCGGTCGAAAAACATTCAATTTCCGGTTTTTCAAGCGGAGGTAAAACTTCAACCTCCCTGGTAGATTCATCCAAACAACCTTCCTCATTCAATTTTAACTTTAAAATTTTCTTACCGGGTGTATCCCATTTAATTTCTAAATCAGTTTTACCAACATTCCTGATGGATCCTTTGGATAAATCCCAATTGAAAGTAGTACTGTCCTCTTTCCTTCCTAAAAATCGCAACAATAAAAATGAATCCTGGCAGACGATGCTGTCCAGATTAAAAATTGCAATTGGATTTTCCCTGATCAGAATATTTTTTTGAGCATTATAAGTGCATCCTGACTCTGTATATTCTGCTAATATTCTATGAACACCCCTGCCTGCAATTTTTGGATCAAAAACACCCTGCAAGCTGTCCGTAATTCCTGGTCCTGAAAAAATCCATTTTCCCAAAGCGGGCGGTGCGTTGATTTCTCCGGTAATCAATAAAGTATCGGCTCCTGGATTCAGACATATAATATCAGGAGCAATAATTTTTGCAATCCGGTTAGGACAATCTATTGCCTTGCAATTGAGAATAATAAATTGATCACCACATATACTGTCATGTTGTATCAATCGTAGGGAAACATCTTCTCCCCTTCCCAACTGATTAAATACAAAACTGGTATCAGAAATGCGTATTCCATTATTTCCTTTTATAATCTCAGTGGAATAATGCACATCCGAAATAGAATCCCATACAAACAAAACACTGGTATCTGAAGTGATGCACTTTGCTAAAGGTGGTAACAATGGTTTTTTTACCAAAATCTGGTCACAAAAGTCTGTAATGCATCCCTTGCGAATGGCCCGCATACATATTGTTTTATTGCCTTCACTGGCTACTACCTCTGAAAAAATATCAACTCCCTGTGGAAGCAAACTATCTTGCTGAAATAATCTGATGATCCGCTGTACGCCATTTTGAAGATTCCAATTGATGTGCAAACTGTCTCCTACACACAGTAATTTTTTATCAAAAGTAAAATCTGCTGTTGGGTATGGAATCGCAATTAACTTTAATGAAAATAATTGTGGACACTCCACTCCATCAGGATACATGAACAGAGTTGTATCCGCGTTTACTACCCAGTAATCCAGGTTGATTGGACAATTCAAACTGTCACAGGAATAAAATGAAACTGAATCCGGTTTCGGGCCGGTAAATTGCAATTTTAATTTGCTGAATCTTATGGTATCGCCTGCACATACCTCCACGTCGGCAAGCTGTAAAATGGTCTGATTCGCTACGTGGACCGGCACTCTTAATAGATCGGTACAAATGCCATTACTGGCTTTAATAAATAGTGCTGAATCCTGATCAAGCAGGATAAAACTATCCTGAATCTGACTAAATGAATCAATGGGCAGGCGGGAATAAAATTGAATGCTTGCATTTGAATTCTGTACATCTACAAAAGAAATATCCGACAAATAGAGCGTATCTCCCCTGCACAAATTTACCGGTGCGTTTAGTTTTAATTCAGGCTTGAGTCTGGAACCTTTTACTTCGATCTGAACAAAATCAGCACATTTGTTTTTTGGGTCAATGGGTACTTTTAATATCAATCTGTATATACCAGGTGAGTTCACTTTTGCATCCTGATTGGTTGCGATGGTATCTCCTTTGTCATCCAACCAATAATAATCATTGACAGGTAATCCATTAAAACTGGAAGAGTCTGCTGAAAGAAAAACCAAGGTATCTGTACAACTTAAATCCCCGGACTTATTGGCTTTTGCAATCAGTTTATTGATTGTTAAATCTACCCTTACAATGGAGTCACAAAAAGGTGGAATTTTTGATTTTTTAAGGACTATGTATTTACCAGTACTGTCGAAGGTTTGATTGTCAATTTTTAAAACACCAGGCCAACAGATAGCCGTATCCAGCGAACCATCTTCGACATCCAACTCTTCAACCGTTACACTCACCATGCTGTCACAATTAAAACTGTTTTTAAGATTCAAGACGGTTATGCCTGGACCAAATGTTTCACTACCCAGTGTGTACAATCTTCCTTTGCAAACATAGAAAGGGCCCAAATCCGTGGGCGGAGAATCATCGCCGATCAGCACATCCAGACACACTTCATTTCCGGTATGACATACATTCAATCCCTTTACACATATTTGTCCTTTTCCGGGTGTGTCCCAGAGAACTTCCACCTCATTATCATTCTCTCTGATGATACTTCCATTCACGACACGCCATTGATACTCACAAGCACCAAAAATTTCTGCGATTTTATAGGTTGCAGACTTACCAACGCAAAATCTGGTAAGGCCCATAATTTTGCTGTTGGTATTGGGAACCGGAGCGGTTGCGCTGCCCGCAGTAACGGTAATGTCCACATTACATTCATTTGGTCCATTTCCATCCCAGACCAGATAATAGATGCATCCTGGTTTCAAAGGTGAATTTGTAGAAAAAGCCCAGGTTTGATTCGCATACATGTTGGTGTTACAATTGGACACCAGGGTGAAGCTGCTGCAATCCGGTGAGGAATAAATGCCCATCTCTATCCCATTTGCCTGCAAACATGCCGAAACGGCTACGTTGATGGAAAGATTTGGAGATCCGGCCACAAAAGCCAGCCATTGCATGCTGTGAACCACCATGGTACAAAACCCGGGTGGAGACTGGCCCATGATGGTATTGGTAGTCCTGGCTGAGACGCCATTCAGATCACAGACGACACAAGCTCCGGAACAATCGTTAGAAAGCGGTACCGGATTGGGTCCGCAAGGGGAATGCATTTGTCCAATGCAAACGCCTTGAATTGAAATCCAAAAGAATATCAGTTGGCTTAGATGGCGTATATGCATCTGCTAATTTAATCATTTTAGACCGGATGTAGCTAACCGACCTGTCCTGATAATTCCAAGATCATGCCACTTTATCAACCATTCCAATCACCTTAAAATAAACCTACATACGTAAATTAATAACTGATAAGTCATTCCAAATTTGAGATGATTACTTTTTCTCAATCAAGTGATTGGTGGAGGGAAATAAAAAAATAAAATTATTCCTGGGAATCCGCCTTTTTTTCAAACCAGGATGCATACATCTGATAATTGTCCGCTGTGCGCTGGATAAAAAACTTGAAATTCTCCGCATCCAGCGGCTTCAGTTTACGGGCTGGTATTCCGGCATAGATAAATCCGGATTCCAATACCATGTGCTCCGGGACGAGTGCCCCTGCAGCTACTATGACCTGAGATTGAATTTCTGCATGATCCATGATAATGGCACCCATACCCACTAAAACTTCCGGATGAATTTTACATCCGTGAATGATGGCCCGATGGCCAATACTCACGCGATCTCCAATTTCAGTGATGGACTTTAAATAAGTACAATGGATGATCACACCATCCTGAATATTCACCTGCTCACCTATTCTGATTGAATTCACATCCCCTCTTACCACTGCCTGAAACCAGATGCTGCTGCGCGCGCCTATGACTACATCCCCAATTACACTTGCATTGTCTGCAAGATAACAACTGGGATCAATAACGGGTGTAAATCCCCTGACTGATTTAATGAGCGCCATGGTTATTATTTCAAAACAGGTTCAACAACAAAATTATTTTTCCTAAGCAAGTTGATGACTCCTTCCTTACCACCTAAATGACCTGCACCAACTGCAAAAAAACAAGGTTCCTTTTTCATCACTTCCGCCATGATCGGAATCCATTTTTTATTCCGGTTGTTCAACATCATATCGAGGTATGGATTCATAGCCGTTTCTTCTGCAGTAATAGATTCGGAAAGTTTATTGAGATCCTGAGCGATGTAGGATTTGATCATTTCTTTAAGTCCGGACGATTCCCCATCATTGCTTTTGAGTGATTCCACCAACATTTGTGCCTGAGCCTTGTAAGGAATGCTGTCAAAAACAGACAACTGGAAAGCAACTGTCTCCAATCCTTTTACCGGAATTGAATGCTTCTTAGCCATTTCATTAAACTCCATTTCGTAGGATTTAATTTGTCCATCCTGAAAATTTTGAGGGTTCATTTCAGGTGAACCGAAAGCACTCAGGAACATGGGTTTCATTCGCTCAAAGAACATCATCGGCAAACCCATTTTTTCAAAATGTCCGGACACTAAATCGTATTCAGTTTTGGTCAGCAAATCTGCCAATGAAGTATCATTGGCCATGAACATCTGATCCATGACACCAGCGAGATTACTCATGTCCATCATTTCATCCATGGCAATTTCCAAATACAAATTATTTGTTTGATTCAGACATTCTTCGGTTCCCTTTGGTAAAAAATAATCCTCCACTGGAATCATGTGAATGGTGCCAAACAGATAAGAAGGCTTTTCTAAGCCATTACCGGATATTTTCCATAGGAGTGCGTTGGAAAGAGAGTCCTGAGCATAGGTAAACAAGTAGGAACCCAGTAGTGATAAGAGTAAAAATATTTTTTTCATTTTAATTGAATTCATTGAATGGGTATCAAATTGCTGAAACCACATTTTTAAAATTGTTATTTACTTTTTAGATCATTTGTTTGCTTGACCATTAAATCTTGTCCAGTTCTCCATTGATAAAAAATTATACCTGCAGACACAGATACATTCAATGAATTGATGTGACCTGCCTGCGGAATGCTGACTGAAAAATCCAGACAGGCTTTTACTTCAGGAGATATACCCAGGTCTTCTGCACCAAGGACAATTACCAGAGAAGTATTGAGATCCGCTTCCTGAAGATGCATCTTAGCTTTCTCATCTGCCCCAACAATAACAAATCCCATCTTTTTTAGTTCGCGCAGCGTGTGTACAGGATTGTTGATTTTACAAACCGGTATTCTGAGGAGTGCACCGGCGGAAACTTTGATGGCTTCCTGATTGACCGGCGCGCTGTTGCGACTTCCGATAATCAGCCCGGTGATGCCCATCACTTCAGCAGATCTGGCAATGGCACCAAAATTATGAACATCGGTAATTCCGTCCAACAAGGCGAAACAGGGATTCTGGCCGGATTCAAAAGCTGATTGCACGAGGTCCTCCACTTTATAAAATTCAATCGGGCTGATCATAGCCAACACTCCCTGGTGATTGCCCTTACACAACTTATCCAATTTGGTTCTGGGGACCGTCAAAACAGAAACTTTATGTTGCCTGGACAATTTTATTAATTCTTTGAGCATCTGATTATCAAGGTAATCGCCCAGATAAACTTTTTGTAAGATTTTTCCGGCAGCGAAAGCCTCTTGTAAAGCGTTCTTACCTATCAACCAATCAAAATTTTGCTTTGCCATAAATTCTCGAAATTTCGTAATTTAGCCACTTCTAATCAACTACCACATAATGAAAAAAAATATCTATTTATTGTTCATTATTAATGTATTATACATTAGTAATTCTCTAATCGCTCAAAATTTACAGGCCCTGAGTCTTGGAAAACAATACCTGGAGGCCTCAAAAACCAACTGGAATTTGACTTCATCAGACTTGAAAGACCTGATGGTAACCGACCAATATCAGTCTGACCACAATGGCGTGACTCATATTTATTTCCAGCAAGCCTACAAAGGTATTCCTATTTACAATGCCGTGACCTCTGTTCACGTCACCAAAGAAGGAAAAGTTTTTGACAGCCCTTGCCGCTTTATAGATAACATTGAATCTAAAGTCAATGCTACCCAGCCAAGACTCAATGCGCTTCAGGCTCTTGAAAAGCTGATCTATCATTATGATGTGAAAAATGCAGTTCTGCCTTTAGAAAAAAGACGCAGCAATGACAAGGATCGCTATTTTGAAAAAACAAATTTCACCCATTCTGACATTCCCGCCAGATTGATGTATTTCCAAACAAAAGACGGAAAACTCCGTTTAACCTGGGATGTTTCAACAGACTTCGTGGACAGAACTGATTACTGGAGCACAAGGGTAGATGCCATTACAGGTGAAATACTGGATCAACATAACTATACGGTGAAATGTAGTTTTGGCCATCAGCATCAGGAGAAATGCTTTGAACAGCATGCAAGCGCTGATCTACAAAAAAAGAACCAGTCTGCCTTCAACGGAAATCAAGGACAAACCAATGTTTCGCTTACTCCCAAACCTGCTGCAACGGTGTATAATGTTTTCCCGTTTCCTATAGAGAGTCCGCTTCACGGAAGCCGTCAGTTGGTCTCAGATCCAGCCTATACGAATGCATCTCCTTTTGGCTGGCACGATACCAATGGACAAGCAGGTCCTGAATTTACCTACACTCGTGGAAATAACGTAAGTGCCTATCTGGACAGAAATGGAGACAATGTAAACGATGGAGAAAGAGCAGATGGTGGAACATCCTTGAATTTTGACTTTCCTTTTGATCCTAAAAAAGAACCTGCATCTTATACAAAAGCAGCAGTAACCAACTTATTCTATGCAAACAACATGATGCATGATGTTTTGTATCAGTTTGGTTTTGATGAGAAGGCAGGAAATTTCCAACAAAATAATTACAACAAAGGTGGTACCGGTGCGGATCAAGTACTTGCTGAAGCGCAGGATGGAAGTGGAACCAACAATGCAAATTTTGCTACCCCACCGGACGGAAGTTCAGGCAAAATGCAAATGTTTTTATGGACTGCTGCACCAGGTGAAGTAAGAGTTGATGCACCTTTGGAGATCGAAGGCTACCTTTCGGTCAATGGACCAACTGGCTGGGGAGGTAAGGTGACTACCACACCAATTACAGGAGAAGTGGTATGGTCTGATGACGGTGATCCGGGCAACGAAAAGAAAGGATGCAAAGACGCTCAGAAAAAATCTAAACTCGATGGCAAAATCGTCCTGATTGAAAGAGGACTTTGTGATTTCAGTGAAAAGACTTTCTATGCGCAAAAAGCTGGAGCAAAAGCAGTTATCATCTGTGGATTTGATGAACAAAATGTCGGCATGGCAGCAGGAGTAAATGCTGCATTGGTTACCATCCCAGCATATTATGCACGAAAGTCAGTATGTGATAAAATCGCACCATATGTAGGTAAAGGGCTAATCATTACAGTCAAAACACCGGAAGACACGAATGCAGGACCGGATAGTCTGGATGGTGATTTTGACAATGGAATCATCACTCATGAATATGGACATGGAGTTTCCAACAGACTCACCGGAGGACCTGCCCAGGCCAATTGCTTGAGCAACGAGGAACATATGGGTGAAGGCTGGAGTGATTTTATGTCACTGATCATGACTGCAAAACAAGGAGACAAAGGAGATCAAATTAAGGGTATTGGAAATTTTGCAACTTCTGCTCCAATCGATGGAATTGGTATTCGTAGAAGACCCTATACGACCAATATAGCTGTTAATGAATTCACCTATCATGATATTGACGATGAAGAACATAATTTGGGTGAAGTTTGGGCTGCTATGTTGTGGGATCTTTATTGGGCCATGGCAGATAAATATGGATTCGATCCAACTTTTTCCAATAAGAATGCCGGCAACAATCGCTGTATTCAATTGGTGATGGATGGCATGAAACTACAGCCTTGTAGCCCGGGATTTGTAGACGGACGCAATGCAATTCTAAAAGCTGATACATTGTTGTACAATGGAGAAAATGCTTGTTTGATCTGGAGCGTTTTCGCCCGCAGAGGATTAGGTTTTGGAGCCAAACAAGGTGACTCTGATTTTGTAGGAGATGAAACCGAAGATTATGAAGCTTTCCCTACTTGTATAAACAAAACTGTCATCGCAAAATCCGCGCCTTTTATAATAAAGTCAGGACAGGAAATAACTTACAGTCTTAGTGTTCGTAATCTCAGAGCAGGAGAAGTCAACAATGTAGAATTAGAAGATCACATACCTGCCGGTTGTACGTATGTAAATGGTTCATCGAATCTTGTACCCAAATCAGTTGCTTCGGATAAAATAAGCTGGGAAATCAGCAACATGAAATCTCTGGAAACTAAAACCATTACCTACAAATTAAAAACTGCTTCAGACAAATATTCCAACACAAGATTCTTTGATGATTTTGAAGACCCTAATACTGAATTCAATTACGACTTTTATCAACGTAAGGGTAATGGAATCTGGCTTTGGGCAGGAGGTGAAGGTTATCAAGGAAGTACTGCCTGGATTTCAGAAAGTTCAGCAACAGAAGAAAGGGATCACTCCTTCAACAACATTACACCTATTGATATGGGTGACGAAATAACTTCTTTATTGTTCTATCATAAAATCAATACCCAAAGCGGCATTGACGGTGGATTTGTAGAAATTTCTGAAGATGGAGGAAAGATTTGGAATTTATTAGTTACTGATGACTTTCAAATAAATCCTTACGTAGGCGGTTTGTCTTATAATGCCATTGGAATTCCATTGGTAAAAGGATTTTCCGGATATACCAAAGATTTTATTCCATCAGTCGCCAGTTTGGAAAAATACAAAGGCAAAAAGATCAATGTAAGATTCCGATATGGCAACGATGATGCTACTGAATCCAATAATCCCGGATTTAAAGGTTGGATTGTGGATAATCTGGAGATCATAAATCCTTTTTTCTACAACAGTGATTTTTGTATTAAGACCGGATTAGGCGAACAATACTGCGTAAGTCTTCCAGGCAAAGGAACTCTCGTAGATTCCAAAAAAGTGGTGGGCACCAATAACCCTAATGAGGCAGGCGGAACGGCAGCGATTTATCCAAATCCTGCAAAAGAAATCTTGAACATAAAATTGGAAGCAAACCATGGCGTTAAGCAAATCAATTTGTTGAATCTAAATGGTCAGATCATTAGTTCAAAATATGTATTTGGTCAGGAAAAACAATTGCTGCAATTCAATACAGATCATTTACCAAAAGGTGTAATCATCGTAGAGTTGATTCAAGAAAATAAAGTCAACAGTACTAAAGTAATTTTGAAATAAAATTTCAATTAAGGATAATTAAAAGCCGTCCACCAAAAAATGGGGACGGCTTTTTAATTCCCAAAACTATAATCAAACTCACTAACTGAAACTGTGAATTTTAATTCAAATATGGACACTAACCGGAAAGTAAAAGCTTTCTTTCCCGCTTGCGATTATCAATGTATTCTTTGATTGCTGCCGGACGAGTATACCAAATGCGACCTTCTTTATACGAATCTATTTTTCCCTGTCTGGCCAATAAACTAATATACTCTTGCCCGTAAGGCAAAACCGCATCTTCAACCAAATCTGCTATGGGAACATATTCATCCGCATAATCTTCCAAATTACTGAGATAGATGCCTAGCGATCTGATCAGCAGCCCTGGCAATCAAACGAATCAACAAATCATAGTGGCCCTGATTTGCACGGTTAAGGGCCTGATAATACTTATTTCTGTCTACCTTGAGAATGATGACCGGCGGAAACTCCCATTTCATCAGCAACAAATTCATGATCAGCCTGACGGTCCTGCCATTCCCATCAAAAAAGGGATATATCCACACAAACCGATGATGAAAAATACTGACCCTCACCAAAGGGTGCATGCTTTGATCGTCCCTACTCACCCAACTGATGAGATCTGACATGAGATCAGGTACTTTCTGTGCATTGGGAGGAGTAAAATTAGCACCTGGAATGCGTACCCCTGAATTCCTGTATCTACCTGCAAATTCTTTCTCTATCTTACTCATGACCAATTCATGAATATCCAGGATATCCCGCTCCTTCAGCAGGTAATCGCCGGAAACCAATTCTTCCAGGTATTCTATCGCCTCCTGATGATTCACCACTTCAAAATGCTCACGCAAACTCTTGCCGGCCACCGTCATCCCCTCCTCTATCACCATCCTGGTCTCCCGAAGATTTAAGGTATTTCCTTCTATACTGTTACTGTTATAGGTCCACTCCAAATTAAGACTGCTCCTGATGGATTGTACGACCGCGCGGGACAAAGGTCTGTGCTTATCCAAACGCGTCTTCTTGAGGTCAATATTCTGCAATACATCCTTCAAATCATCATAAGCATATTCTTTTACCGGCCATACCATTACACAAATATACCTAAATATTTAATATCGTTTAATTCTTATTTCATATTTACCGATATTTAAATCTTAAATTAAAATAAATACATAAATTTATTGGCGCCTCTAATTATTTAAAATAGGTCAATTTTTGCATCCTCCAAATTCTAAAAATTGAATATAAATGATTTAATTTCAATTATATATAATGTTTTAGGATTATGATACAATATCAACCAGAATTCGCCCAGGGGCTTAAATCGCTTCTACAAATATGGGTCAAAAATCATCCACAAACCATTTTAATATCGTTTTAAAATATTTTATTATATTGCGATTATTAATTATATATTTAGATTTATTTCCTGCTTTTGATGGAATTGTTGGGCGTGTCTCAGAACTTGATATATTTTTAAATAATGGTTCTTTCCGCTTATATTTGTTCGCAATCCACTAAACCTCCGTTCATGCAAAGACGAACCATGTTTAAATTATTGGCTGCCTCCTCAGCCGGTATTCTCTCTCCCTCCAGTTTATTGAAGGCTTCCGGGGATGAGTTCAAGCAAGCTGTTGATGACCTTAATCGACTCTCCCCCTCTGACGATGAAACTTTCTGGCATCAGATCAGGCTGGCCTATTCCGTATCGCCGACGTTGATTAATCTAAACAACGGAGGAGTTGCGCCTGCACCGAGGGTCGTGCAGGAAGCGGTGGAATATTACAGTAGAATGAGCAACGAGGCTCCATCCTATTACATGTGGCGGATTCTTGACCAGGGCAGAGAACCTTTAAGACAAAAGATGGCTAACCTTGCAGGTTGCAGTGCAGAGGAACTGGCATTCAACCGCAACTCTTCGGAGGCTTTGGAGACCATCATTTTTGGTTTGAGACTGAAGGCAGGTGACGAAGTAGTACTGACCAAACAGGATTACCCGAACATGATCAACGCATGGAAACAGCGGGAAAAGAGAGAAGGTATTGTACTTAAATGGATAAATTTTGAATTCCCCATTGAAGATCAAAAATTCATTGTAAAAAAATTCGAAGAGGCTTTCACTGATAAAACCAAAGTGGTCCATATCACCCACACCATTAACTGGAACGGACAATTATTGCCTGCAAGAGAAATTGCCCTGGCAGCTAAAAAAAGAAACATCGAAGTTTTAGTAGACGCTGCACATAGTTTTGCTCATTTCCAATACAAGATCAGTGATCTGGAATGTGACTACTTTGGCACCAGTTTGCATAAATGGTTATCTGCGCCAATAGGAAGTGGATTGCTTTATGTACGCAAAGAAAAAATTAAAAACCTTTACCCATTTTTGGCTGCAGCAGATCCGGAAAGTGAAGACATCCGAAAGTTTGAAAGCCTTGGGACCCGGTCATTTGCCCTTGAACAAGCCATCGGGCAGGCGATTGATTTTTTCCATTTAATCGGAGCTGAAAGAAAATTCAATAGACTCCACGAACTCAAAATGTATTGGGTCAACAAAGTAAAATCACACCCGAAAGTCAAAATAATTTCTCCCCTTTCCAAAGAATTCAGCGGAGCCATTTGCGCAGTATTGGTAGAAGGTAAAACTGCAGGTCAGTTGTCTGAATTTCTTCAAAATGAATACAAAATCCACACAGTGGGCATTGATTGGGAAAATATTCATGGGGTAAGAGTTACCCCAAATGTTTATACCATGAAATCCGAACTCGATAAATTGGTGACCGGAATCTTAAAATTTGCAGACAGCTGATAAACTCCTAATGTTGGAACAAAGCACAGAAGGCTCCGGCCGGATCCTGTATCACTGCGTATCTGGAGGATCCCCCATATGATTTTGGGCCTGAAATAATTTTGCCACCGCTTTCCTGAACAGCCACCAGACTTACCTCCAAATCTGCTACATTAAAATAAACCAACCATACCGGAGGAAGTCCTTCATTAGCCCCTCTTGAATGACATACTCCGGCTTTTGTAAAACCATCTGTCGGACTGTTGAGACAGAAGTCCTCATAGGTACCCATGGATACTTCCTGCACCGAAAAGCCAATTACCCTGGCATAAAAATCTTTGATTTCCAATGCATTGGGTACTGTCAAATCCGCCCATTGAAAGGCTCCGATGTTAATTTTTTCACTCACTTGCTGAAGGTTTTTTCAAAGATAGCTCTTTTACCCAATTGGAATTCATCTACCATTCAATGCATTATACCCACCCGCCGGACTGTCACTTCCTCTTCATTTTATTCTTAGTTTTATAATATATTAAATAAATATAATATATTTATAATAATTAATATTCAAATTTTTATATATTAAATATTATTATCTATGTCATCTTCTTTTTTCTGATTTTTCATGCTGTAGTCTGCCGAATAGCTGTATATTTGCGGAGTTTTTTAAAATCTATTATAGAAATCACATATTATGAAGGAAAAGGGTATTGTTAAGTGGTTATTGATAGCCATGTTGGTCGTCTGCGTAGTACAACTGATGTATTACCTTCCATCCATGAGGGTTGAAAGCGATGCAAATGATTATGCTAAGACTAAAAGCACAGGCATCACTGATGAAAATTTGGCTTATCAGGCCGAAAAACAAGCCAGAATAGAATATCTGGATTCCATGTCCGACAGGACCATTTTCAGTATTCCTTTACTCAAGGATTATACGTACAACGACCTGAAAAAACAACAGTTGGCGCTGGGTCTCGACCTCAAAGGTGGATTGAGCACCATCCTCCAAATTGACTTGAGAGACTTTCTTGTTTCTCTATCAGGCAACAATCAGGACCCGAATTTCAAAACTGCTTTGGACAACGCCAATGAGCGTTTGAAAAACAGCCAGGCTGACTTTATCAGCTTGTTTGTAGATGAATATAAAAAAGTTTCCGGAGGCAAAAACCTTGCTTCTATATTTTCCAGATCTGCCACGCTGAAAGATCAGATTAACATCAATTCCAGTGATGCCGATGTGAATCGGGTAATCCGCCAGATGGCAGACGAAACGGTAGATCTTACATTCAAAAGAATCAAGGATCGTATCGACAAGTTTGGTGCCATTCAGCCAAACATTTCCCTTGATAAAACAAGAGACATGATTTTGGTAGAGTTGCCGGGTATTGACAATCCTGAAAGAGCGCGCAGATACCTTCAGGCATCTGCCAAACTTGAGTTTTGGGATGTTTTCAGGGTGAACGACCCTGGAATCTTTGATGCTTTTGTAAATGCAGATACCAAATTAAAGCAATTGGCTTCCGGAGATACCTCCAGTGTCGAGAAGAAAAATTTCAAACTGCAAAACAGATACGATTATAATAGGGACAGCCTCGGTAATGTATTGGATTCTACCCTTGCAGGTGTAGACACCATTCCGACCAATTTAGATCCTATGGGTGATCGCGGACCTTTGTTCGCTATATTCAGTCCAAATGGCGCTTCTCAGCAAGGTTTAAGCTATGCTCCTGCGGTGATGGGAGTTGTAGAAAAACAGAACAAGGAGAAGTTCCTTACCATGATAAACAGATCTGAAATTAAGACTCTTTTCCCTACAGATTTAGAAATCAGGCTTGCTGCAAAAGCTTCCAAAAACAGCACCACCAACGAAACTACCAATCAATATGAGGTTTATGCCATCAAGAAGAGATTGGGCAGTGAGGGAGCTACTTTGGACGGTGAACGCGTTACGAGAGCTTTTGCTCAACCGGATAATGTCACCGGAGGTACGGTAGTAAGCTTGTCCATGGACAGCAAAGGAGCTAAAATATGGGGCGACATGACTACCCGTGCAGCACAGGACAACAATCGTGAGATTGCCATCTCCCTGGACGATGAAGTGGTTTCCTGCCCTAGAGTAAATGAACCTATCCTGGGTGGAAGTTCGCAGATTTCCGGTAACTTCTCCATTGACGAAGCAAAAGACCTTTCCAACATTCTTCAGGTTGGTAAATTACCTGCAAAAACAAGAATAGTTCAAGAAGCTTTGGTTGGACCATCCCTTGGAAAAGAAAATATTGAAAGATCACTTTGGTCCATATTGGGTGGATTCTTCCTCGTATTGTTGTTCATGTTGATTTACTATACCGCAGGAGGTTTTGTATCCATCATAGCACTTTTCTTAAACATCGTCTTCATTCTCGCTGCCTTGGCCTCTTTCGGTACCGTGTTAACGTTACCGGGTATTGCAGGGGTGGTTTTGACAATGGGTATGGCGGTAGATGCCAACATCATCATTTACGAACGTATTAAAGAAGAGCTCTTTGCAGGCAGAACTTATCTGCAATCCATTATAGAAGGTTTTAAACATTCTCTATCTGCCATCATAGACTCACACGTTACGGCCTTGTTATCTTCCATTGTACTCTTCTACTACGGATTAGGTCCGGTAAAAGGATTTGCCCTGGTTTTGATCATCGGTATCATATTCTCGGTATTTACTTCCGTGTTGGTTTCACGTTTGATCATCGACTGGTGGTCCGGCAAAGGAAGAACTATGTCATTTGCATCAAAAATGACTGCTCATGCTTTCAAGAATATTAATTTTGATTGGGTAGGCAATAGAAAATATGCCTACATCTTTTCAGGAATTCTTACGGTCATTGGATTGGTCTCCTTCTTTACCAGAGGTTTTGAACTCGGAGTGGAATTTAAAGGAGGGTATTCCATCAATGTGCATTTTGATAAAGACGTTGATGTTGAAAAATTGAGAAACTCCTTGACGAAATCATTTGAAGGAAATCCGATCGTTAAAAGTGTGGATACCAAAAATACCTTTAACATCACCACTTCCTACTTAATCAACGACAATTCCCCGGATGTAAACAACAAAGTAAAAGCAAAATTGCTGGAAGGTGTGAATGAAGCCACCGGGTCACAAATAACCACTGAAGAATTCAACAACCACGATGGAAGAGGAACGCATATCATCTCCTACAGCCAGGTAGGACCGGTTATTGCAGATGACATCAAGAATTCATCTTTGAAGGCCATTATATTCTCCTTGTTGATCATCTTCCTGTACATTTTTATTCGTTTTTACAAATGGCAGTACAGTGCAGGTGCCATCATTGCATTGGCGCATGACACTTTAGTGGTGTTGACTTTCTTCTCCTTGTTCCATGGTATTTTACCTTTCCCGATGGAAATTGATCAGGCGCTCATTGCGGCGATCCTCACAGTCATTGGTTATTCCATGAACGATACGGTAATCGTTTTTGACAGGATTAAAGAATATCTGAAAATGGATACTGACAGATCGGAAAAAGACTTAATCAATGCCGCCATCAATACTACCTTGTCCAGGACCATCAATACATCTCTCGTAACATTGCTCACCATCGTTATCTTATTCTTCTTTGGTGGAAGCAGCATCAGAGGGTTCTCATTTGCATTAATGGTTGGAATTATCATAGGAACCTATTCTTCCATTTTTGTGGCCACGCCAATTTTGGTAGACCTTTCAAAAAGTCTAAAAATCAAAGCGAGTAAAACACAAAAAATTGGAACCAAAGTAGCCAAAGTATAATTCACTAAATTATATACGATCCAAAAACTCCCGATCTGAATAAGGTCGGGAGTTTTTTTTTTAGATGATTACTTAAGGTCGTTTTCTTTCAAGCTAGGAAGCTCGAAATAACCAACGCACGAAAATTCTCCCGTTAGCCGCTTTCGCGCCTGCCTGCCGACGCAGTCAGGCAGGGTTCCTTCTCTTATCGTGCTGTCGCGCGATACTCTGCTGAACCAGAGATCGTTCAGTCATCTCATTAGCTCATTTCCTCATTCATAAATTCTCAAATTCTCAAATTCTTTCGTTAGCCGCTTTCGCGGTTCCTTCTCTTATCGTGCTGTCGCACGATACTCTGCTGAAGCAGAGATCGTTCAGTCATCCCAGCGTCAAACATTACGTTTATTTAAAGTAGTACCAATTAAAATGTACGTGAATTTCAAGCTGGGAAGCTCGAAATAACCACTGTTGTTTGATACCCTCCAGTTTCAAAGTAATTTCGCTTACAAAAGGTGAATTTTTAAAAAAAAATGAATTCCTTTTAGTTTAAAAAATTCTTCCATATCAGCTGAATAAACTCCAGCTATGTTCATAATAAGGAATTCTTGCAGGACCAAAACCTTCAAAAAATCTTCGTACACCCGGAATGTCCGAACCTTCAAAATCAAGTATCTTATGGGTGGCAGAATATTTTTTAATGAGTTGATCAAACAAGGCATACATGGCTTTTTGCTTTTTGCCTGCTTCTGAATTAAATGAAATCAGATAACTGATTCTGCTTCCATCATCGGTAAACACCCCTATGCACAGAAGTTCATGATCTGCAGAGCGCACACCCAGCAACCATCCGCTCCCATTCGAAATCAACCAATTCAAAAGTCTCTTGAATCTTATAAGATTGAATTTTTTAAGATAAGAAAATTCTTTTGCATGTACATCCAACCAACTTTTTAATTCATCAACTGAAACAGAATAATCAAAATAAAAATAACTGCTGGTTGTCTTTTCTATACTTCGCTTATGATGTGAAGAAAAACCATTGATTCCATTTTGTGTATAACTGTCCAGATCAAGAATCAAATTGGTTCGCTCTTTAGCACCCTCAAAAAAAAATGGAGTTTGCACAGCACCAAAATAAAATCTTTTCTCTAAAGCAGATTTCCAACTCATCCAATCAGATTCCGAAGGAATGTTTCTACCTATGATGTTTAACTGCTGACAAAAATCCTGACGGTACACTTTTGCCAGACCAAAATACTTTCGGTTATAAGCTACAGGTATTCTTTGATTGTTTTGCTTGTTAAAAAATGCTCCCCAGTGATCACAACTGATGTCCAAATATTCTGAATACCATTCTATTTTAGATTCAAAACTTTCTTGCAGGACCACATTCCATTCAACAGTGTTAATTTGTTTACGCGATTTCCATTCCCACATGTTCACTTTTTAATTGCCAGTGTAAGCCCATCTCTCAAGGGTAAAATGAATGCATCCCAATCTCCGCTTTCACTCACCAAGGTATTAAAATGATCCAGCACAGCGGTTTCCTGATCCTTTTTTTCATCCAGTACTTTTCCATACCAAAGTACATTATCTGCAATCAACAACGCACCCTTTTTCATCAACGGAGAAACCAGCGCGAGATATTCCGGATATTGTTTCTTGGCTGCATCTATGAAAACTAAATCAAATTCCAAATCAAGATTACTAATTCCCTCCAGAGCATCTTGTTTATGAAAAATTATTTTGGAAGCCAGTGGAATTTCTTTTTTTACAAATTCAATGATGTGATCATAGGTATCCACGACCTCGAAGGTGTGCAACAGGCCATCCTCTTCTAATCCTTCCGCCAGACACAGTGCACTGTAGCCGGTGAATGTCCCTAGTTCTAAGATACATTTTGGTTTTTTTAGCTTTGACAACAGACTCAACAACCTACCCTGCGAACTACTGCTCATCATCTGTGGTGACAAAGTTGACAAATGAGTTTTGCGTTCTAAAATTTGGAGATAATCGGGTATTGGCGAACTTTTTTGATCGCAATATCGCATGAGTTCAATTCCTATATCCGCTATCATTTATTACAAATTAAATTTCTTCAGTATGAAATTAATTTATGGAAATAGATTTAAGCTAGCTACCAAACCATACATCAGTTTATCTCAGCACCGTGATGTCTCCATAATATTTCAGTATGGCATCTCCATTTTTAACTTCCAGGTAATAAACATAAACTCCGGGATTCACTTTCACATCCTTGAAGGTACCGTTCCATCCCTGAGATGGATCATCTGATTTAAAATTGCTGTGATCAAAAACTGCTGCACCCCAACGATCCATGATCAACATGCGCTGCACCAAAACATCTCCTGTGTTACTCACCGGATAAAATACATCATTGGTCAAATCACCATTGGGACTGAAGACAGATGGAACAAAAACTTTTACCTCTGTGGTCACTTTAATTTTGATAACTGCTTCATCCGTACAACCATTCTCATCCGTTACGACTACTTTGATTTCCTGATCTTTGTTGGCTGTGAGAACGGGATTTGGACAATCACTGCAACTCAGCTGATCCGACGGAGACCAAACAATAGATTTAGGATTGCTACTATTTTTAATGATAAGATTCAAGGTCTGTTGCGTACCGGCCTGTAATTGAATTTCCGGTATGAGATCCAATTCCACACCACTGGTAGTGATGATGTTGATCGTTTGATCAAAAGTACAGCCATTGCGATCTTTGATTTTAATCTGGTACATTCCTTGCGGAAGTCCGTTGAAATCCGGATTGGCCTGGAATGTTTTTCCATTGTCAAATGAATATTGATAAGCGGGCGATCCTCCATTTATCTGTGTGACTACAATTCTTCCATTGTCCAATCCGCAACTTGCATCCGTCCTGTCAATGAGTGCGGATCTGATTCTTGCAGTATCTTCTACCACTTCAACTGTTTTTGTGGTGGTGCATTTATTCCGGCTGAGTGTGACTACACAAGTGTACAATCCGGGTACAGTCACTGCAAATTGCGGTACACCGCTTCTGAAGCCATTAGGTCCTGTCCATTGGATGTTGAAGCCTTGAGGATTGATCTGCGCTCTTACAGGAGCTGATGACCTCAGACAGGTAATAGAATCTGCCAACAAATCAACAGTAGGCGCCAAGGTATCTACGCCAACACTTAGATTTAAAACCCGCTCGCAATTTAAATTATTGGTAATGGTGACCTGATAGGTACCACCACCGGATACGACCGGATTTTTATCCGTGCTGGAAAAATTATTTGGACCGGCCCAATTAAATCGCAAGGTATTGTCTAATGCTATCAAATTCAAATTGATCATTCTCCTGTTACAGGTGATGGTATCGTTTCGCAGTTGGGCATCGGGTAAAATTCTAAAATCAAAAACACGAATGGTATCTGTTCGCTCACATCCGAAGGCATTGGTAATTTTTACCGTATACAATCCTGCTTCACGAACTTTTGCAGAATCTACATTACTGGTAAATCCATTTGGGCCAGTCCAGGTAATTGAACTGATATTCTGTGTGCTGCTGACCAATAAAACGCCTTGATTATTTCTACAACTTAAAGAGTCTACCAATTTCAAATTGATATCCGGTAAGTCTCCAAATTTTGCAAGATACAATTGCGAGGTAGCTTCACATCCATTCGCATCAATCACTTTCAAGATATAAATTCCGGAATCCTGAACAACAGGATTTTGCTGCATGGAGCTAAAATTATTCGGCCCGGTCCACTCATACCTGACACCTTGGGTGCTGGATCCACCTTGCAGGTTGGTCTGAAGTTTATTGCAATTTAAAGTATCCCCTTTGGTAAATACATCCGGCAATACATCTTTTTGAAAAACAAAAACACTGTCGAGCGTTATGCAACCGTTGGGGCCTGTAACTTCAATGATATACCAACCTTGTTTTGTAACCGGTGTTATTGCCTGAGTTGAAGTGAATCCTGAAGGACCTGTCCAATTGAATGTTGAATTTGGACTGATGGATTTTAAACTGATGTTGGCAGTGGTCTTACAGGTGATGGTGTCGGCAGCTAAGGAGACAGTTGGTTTGACCACATCTTCCAGAACTTGCACAGTATCTGAGTTCTCACAACCATTTTTTCCAATAATCTTTAAAATATAAATCCCTCCCCGATTAATCAGCGGAGCAGATTGAGATGAAGAAAAATTATTTGGACCGGTCCATGCAAAGGATGTTACCTGAGGATCTGCATTTACGCTTGGCACAATTCCATTGTTGAAACAATTGATGGTATCTGCATCCAGACTTAAAGCGGGTAAATTTTTATCTTCTGACAAAAGAATTGCACCGGTTTTAGGACAACCATTTTTACCGGTTACGACTACTATGTATTCGCCGGGATTACTCACAACAGGATTTCTCAGATTAGAAGTATATCCATTTGGTCCACTCCAACTGTATTTCAGTTGATCATCTGTAGACACCTCTAGTTGATGATTCAGTTTGATGCAATCCAATGTATCATTGATGAGCACTAATTGTGGAGTATCCAGATCTTTATAAATTTTGACCATTGCAGAATTCAGACAACCATTTGGCGCCTGAACGATGAGTATGTAATCTCCGGAATCCGTAACAGCATAACTGCTGTTATTGCCTAAGATTCCCTGAGGTCCTAACCAGTCAAATCTCGCACCGGCGGTATTGCTGGTAGCAGATATTTGCACAGATGTTTTTAAACAATTTAAAGTATCGCTGTTGGAAATTCCAAGATCCGGAATGGTCTTGTCCATGGCAACATAAACTGAATCGAAACCGGGACATCCTTCTTTTGTCAACAAACGCAAAACATACCAGCCGGAATCGCTGACTGATATTTGCTTTTTCGAAGAAACAAAACCATTCGGTCCGGACCATTGCAACGTGCCCGTGGTGTCTGTATTTTTCAACTTGACATCCACTATAGAATTTCTGCAATTAATGGTATCCGTAATAAAATCTACCGGAACGCTGGATTTAAAATTGACCACAAAAAAGGAATCTGTTTTTTCGCATCCGGTTGAATCAACTACCCGCAGATAATGCCAACCGGTATCTTTTACAAAAATGCTTTGCTTCAATATTTTCTTTCCACCGGGATAGGTCCATTCAAAACTTGGTTTTGCACTGACGGAATATCCGGTAATCAAAACAGAGTCTTGTCCGCAACGAATGGTGTCACCATCGATGGATAAATCAACATCTGTCCTTAAATCTTTGACGGTTACTTTTCCGGTGGCTTTACAACCGTAATCATCTGTGATGGTGATATCATAATCGCCCGGTTCTGTAATGTTGAAATCAGTTGATCGGGTGTAGGTGTACCCGTTGGGTCCGGACCAATCAAAGGTAACTCCGGGAACTCTTGACTTTGCATCAATAGATCCTTTTGGATTTTTACAATCAATGTCTGTTGCTTTCAGCGTCAGATCCGGTGGCTTCACACTACCTCCTACGGTAACACTGACTTCTTCGGTACATCCAAAAGGTCCGAGCACTTTCAACTTATATGTTCCCGGCGCATCAATGACCACCTTGTTGGTTTTATCTCCGCTTAAAATTTTTCCGTTGGTTGTGGTCCATTCATAAGTAATACCAGGACCGGATGAAGAACCTGAACCATCCAGAGTGAGCGGTCTGTTATTGCAATCAATGTCATCCGGCTGCGCAATGTCCGCCATGAGTTCATAAACGGTTACCGTGACTTCATCCTTTTCTTCGCAGCATTCAATAAATGAAATATCATCCAATCCACACAGACTAAACATCCCTGTACCTCCATAATTTGCGAAGCAAATATTTGCTGAGGTGGAAGCCCCTGAATTCCAGGTAAAAGTTCCGTCATTCTCCAGACACAATCCGCTTAATGCATCCACCTGCCCAATTAAATTTCCATTGATCTTCACACCAATGGAAGGTGGAGAGCCAAGTATATAAAGGATACCAAAAACTTTGAAGTAAATTTTATAAACTGTATTGGGATTTACCGTAACGGTTTGACAAAGTATATTTACTGCAGGTCCGGTAGGTGTGATGGCCATGGTAAATGCTCCGATGTTTGGGTTGCAACCAAATGCAGTGGCAATCTGCGGTACCGACATCACCATATATCCACCCGTGGACATCACAAAATTGTTGATGTTGGTGTATGGAGTATAGGAGGAAGTCGATGGAGCGATGCTGCCATTTTCAAATCCGCCGTTGAGAAATTTGTTGCCGGACATGCCTCTTGCTGTCAAGGTGTATGTCGTGGTGGACATCGGATTGGCTACCGGATTGAGTACATTGGGGTTGCTCAAGCCATCCGGTGGATCCCAGGTATAAGAACTAAAGCCACCACTGACATTTGCATTTAACTGTTTTCCCACACCTTCACAAATGGTGATGTCGGGCCCTGCATTCACTACAATATTACAGCCATTAGGCATGGAGGCCACCGAAGAAGGGTTAACAAATTGCTCACTTCTTAATTTTAATTGTGCTCCAGCCTGGAAAGAAAAAAATACTGCACACAGAATTAGTATCCAATTACACTTCATTAACTCTTCAATTTATCTTAGTAATGTTACATCGCCCTTAAGGGTCCATTTTTTACCATTCAAAGCTTCCACTTCAACCCAGTATACATAAACTCCCGGATTACATTTCTGACCTTTGAAATTCCCATCCCATCCATGATCAGGTAGATTGGGAAATGTATTTTTTATTTCAAACACTTTTTCTCCCCAACGGTCAAAGATTTGAAAGACATTAATTTTTATTACTTCATTGTCGGGTCCGTACACAAAAACCCGATCGTGAATATTGTCTCCATTAGGTGCAAACACATTCGGCACATAGACATCCGGCGTTTTAACTTTCACTTTAATGAGTGAAATAGATTCACATCCATTCTCGTCGATAACTTTCACCGTGTAGTCTGTATTGACCAATGGTTTTGCAACAGGATTCAGACAATCGCTGCAACTCAATCCGGCAACCGGTGACCACTCTACTGATTTAATTTTGGAAGGATCGATGTTAATAGTCAACAACAACTGTTCTTCAGATCCTAAATCCAACTGCAGCTCCGGTGGTAAATCAGTTATGATAAATGGTGTCTGGATGATTTCAAAATTTTGATAAATTCACATCCCGCATCATCTACCACGAGCAAATCATAAAAACCGGGACTCAGTTTACTGAAATCTGGTTTACTGCTAAATGTTAGGCCCTGATCGAGGGAGTACTTGTAATTACCGTGCCCACCTACCAAACTCAAAATACTGATCGAACCAAACAAATCTCCACAGATCGGGGAGACCGTCTTCAGGTTGACATCTTTTATCAAATTGGCGTCTTCAATTACCTGAACCGGTTTAACAGTCTTGCAGCCATTCACAGGATTTTCAACACTCACTTGATAAATTCCTGCGGTGGAAACTTTGTGCACGGCCTGATTGGAAATATTTTTTCCCTGAGCATCTGTCCAGCTAATTCTATTGCCGGATAAATCTCCAAAAACATTTAAAGTGGATTCAAGATTTTTACAATTGATGCTGTCCGCATTTGCAGTAATCTGAGGGCGTGTCGTGTCTGCAAAAATATTTAACAAACCCAGTGTTGCACAACCATTTCCTGAAGTAACGATGAGCTGATACAATCCGGGAACACTTGTTTTTTCTAAAGGTAAATTACTTGTAAACCCTCCCGGTCCGGTCCATCGCACCTTGTCCTGCAGGTTCTGAAGTTTAACCAACAAATCGGCTTGTAGATTAAGACATGAAATCGTGTCATTTGCAATTTGAATTACAGGCTTCATAGTATCCACCGGCACATCCAGTATTGCATCCTGAGTGCAGAAATTAGCTGCAGTCACCCTTACACTGAATCTTCCACCTTCTGCAGTAGAAAGATCGCGGATGGTTTGCTTTTGTCCTGAAGGGGCGGTCCACTCTATCAAAGAGGATGCAGATGCAGTCTGAGCCTTCAGTGTAATAATTCTTTTATTGCAATTAATCGTATCTCCTGCAACAATCAGATTTGGTTTTACGGTATCCTGGAATACAAAAATAGAGTCGGTGTAAGCACAATTGTTTGCAGTCTGCAAATTTAAAATATAATATCCTCCTCTGTTTACCTTGACGGTATTCTGATTGGAATTAAAACTTCCCGGACCTATCCAACTGATCCTTGGATTCTGGGTCGCTGAAATGTATGAGAGATCAATCTGGGTTTTCTTACAATTCAGACTGTCTCCTTTTAAAACAAACCTTGGCAAAGCGGTATCCTGCACGACTGCATAATCCAATTCAGAAGAGCAGCCTCTTGGATTCGTAACCTTGATTTTGTAAACTCCTCCTGATGAAATGCTGACATCTTTTTGAGTGGAGTTGAAGGTGCCGGGGCCAGACCAGAGATAATTTAAAGAGTCTTTACTGGATAAAGCAGTAAGGGTAATGTTTTTAACTGCGCAATCAAGTGTATCGCCCAGCACGGTTAGATCAGGTTTGTCTCTGTCCGCAATGATTTTTAGGATTAATGAATCTTTACAGCCATTCCTGTTGTGTGCAATCAGCAGATAGTCGCCTGGATTTTTAACAAAAGGATTCAGTACATCGGAAAAATAATTGTTATTCAATTTCCACTCCAAGGTACCATCGTGATTAACAGCGTTGGCAAAAAGTTTAATAGAATCCAGCAAACAATTTAATACATCATCTCTTCCCGATAATTGAGGACGATTAAAATCTTCTGTTACTGCAAAGTCAATGATACTTTCACAAAAGTTTGCAGCAGAAATTTTTAGTTTATAGTTACCGGATCTTGAAATAGATGGAAATGTTTCTTTTGAATTAAAACCTCCCGGACCCGTCCAATCAAAGATGATCGAAGAAGAATCGCCATTGTGCTTTACAATAAAATCCGGGTGCAAACAATTCAGTGTATCCGTGGCAATATTCAATTTTGGAGCAATCGTATCCACGGTTACTTTTATCAGTATACTGTCTGCACAACCGTTTTTAGAAACAGCAGAAAAAATAAAATCGCCGCCATAATCAACGGTCAAATCCTTTTGCTGGTAACGATTACCAAACGGGTCTTTCCAATTTAACACTGCACCCGGATCATTTGTCTGACCTGCAAGGGTAGTCAAACGGCGTAGACAATTGAGGGTATCGTCCTTTGAAGAAAGTACTGGTTTATCCGTATCACGAACAATGTCCACCACTAAAGAATCCTGACAGAAATTATTGGATTCCAGGGAGAATTTATATTTACCCGCTTTAAAAAATTTATAAGTAAAAGAATCCTGTTGCAAAAAGCCATCGGTTCCAGAGATAAATAAATTCTTGTACTTGCTGTTGCGATTTATGATCAAGGTTGCTGAATCTTGCAGACAGTTGATGGTGTCCACATGAAAATCAATTTGAGGTTTATTTTTATCCACTGCCACATACACAGAATCAAAACGGATACATCCTGAAGGTGTAGTAGTTTTTACATAGTAAAGACCACTGTCTGCGGTAGTCCAATTGGGTCCGGTTTTTGTTTTACCTTTTGGACCGCTCCATTCGAACATTGAATTAGGAATAGAAGAATTTACGTTGAGAAAGCTGCTGTCCGTTTTGCAATTGATGGAATTGGCATTCATCACAATTTTTGGGTTGTCGGCACGACCAATAATTTTAATTGAATCTATTCTTTTACAATTGTAAGCATCCGTTACGGTAACGTAATAAGTACCTGATTCGAAAACCAAAGGATCTTTTACATCGGCATTGTAACCATTGGGACCATTCCAGTCATAGGTGACATCCTGATCGCTGGTAGTTGTTTTGATCAGCGCAAAATTCTTTCCACAACCTATGGTGTCTTTGGTAGAAAGATTTATCACCGGCGGAGTTTTATTTCCCATGACCTCTACCGTAACAGTTTTGCAACAGTTTGGCAAAGGACTGCACACAGTAAGGTTGTAAGTTCCGGGTCCATCTATCGTAGGTTGCAAGGTTTTGTCACCACTGAGAATTTTTCCGGGTGAAGCGGTCCACTGGTAAGTCCAACCCGGACCTTTGGAAGAACCGTTTCCATTCAACTGTATGATGTACTTATCGCAGGTAATGATTTCAGGATCTTCGATTTCTGCAATAATTTCCTGCACATCAACCTCTACTGTATCTCTGATTTCACAAATTTTATTCAACACAATATCATCAATGGCAAAATCATTTCCACCGGTGGCGGTATTTTGATTGACGATGCAGATTTCAATACTGGTATTTCCTCCACTGTTGAAGGATGCAAAAAATTTCTCCCAGGCACACACCGCCCCGCTTGAATTAAAAATCGGACCAACGGTACTTCCATTCACACTTACCTGGAGAATGGCCGGGAAGCAGGGGACACAGATGCACACCAAAAAGAAAATTCATAATCCATATCCGGCATTACCGGCACTTGCTGACACCATACATTCTGCAAACTAGCCGCTCCATTCAACACCATCATAAGTCCACCTCCGGAGGTATGATCCCCACAGCTGCCCCATGCAGAGTGTCCCAACTGAGGATTGGTTATTACATCATAAGTTCCCTCACAATCCAAATACCCAAAACCATAACATGGTGTAGATCCCACTGCATAATCAGTGGTATATCCGGTTCTACCCGAACTAAAAGTCCCATTGATGACTAGATTGGTTGGGTCAAGTCCTTTAGCCACCAAATAGTAAGTCATGGGACCAAAAACGGTGACCTTAGGGGTCAGAGACTTTGGTCCGCTGAGATTGATGGTAGGTTCCCAAAAAAATTCCTTTGGGTTACCAGTGATCTTCCCATTTAAAGTAACCATATCGCCCGGACGGCAGACCAGCATGTCCTTTCCGGCATCGACTTTAAAGTTACACTGGGCTATAAGCCCATAAACCAACGAAGTATAAATAGAAAAAAGTAAGATTAATCTTTTCACATGGTTCCAATAAGGGTCTTAAAGTTAACCCTTTTCTTAAAATTCATGCAATGAAAAATAATTTCGAAAAGTGCCTCAAATTTTCCACAAAAATTATTCAAACACTCCAACGCAACAATTGAAAAATGAAGAACCTACCAATCCTTTTCTCTTCTTTCTTTCTTGCGGTTCATCCGCTGTAGCTTTTCTTTCACTTTCTTATCCTTATCATCCACCATTTTAAGCAGCTGCTCAGCTTCATCTTTTTTTAAGTCACCATTACTCGGTGACTGATTTTCTTCCGCGTCAGGTTTTTCTTCCGGACTTTTTTTATCCTTCTGTTGTTGTTGTTGTTGTTGTTGTTGTTGCTGTTGTTGTTGCTGTTGCTGTTGTTGTTGTTGTTGTTGCTGTTGTTGCTGTTGTTGCTGTTGTTGAATTCTTTGTTGCTGCAATGCTTGTGCCAGATTAATTTTGGTTTCTTTGTCCCGGGGATTTAGTTTTAATGATTGTTTATAAGCTTCCACACTTTTATCATATTCCTTCTTTGCAAAATGAGTATTACCCAAATTGTAAAATGCATTTGATTTTTTCTGATCATCGGCCCCTTCCTGACCAAGGCTTTTTTCATAAGCAGATTTTGCTTCATCCAATCTCCCTTGTTGATAGAGACTGTTTCCTATATTAAACTGTTGATCAAAATAGGGCTTAATTCCATTTACCTTGCGGTACATTTCTTCCGCTTCCAGAAAATTTGAATCCCTGTATAACTTATCTGCTTTGCGCGACCACATTTCAGGATTCTGAGCCAACAAAAACCCACTTGAAAACCAAAGAAATAAAATCAGGATTTTCATTTTTACAAAGCTTTTTTATAATTAAAAAATCCATCTAAAATCAACAATAATAAAGCTAAAAATAAAGGCCACTGGTAATAGGATTCATAATCATTAAAAGATTGATAACTCAAATCCTTTTTCATCATATTGCCCATTTTCTTTTTGAGCTCTTCAAAAAGTTGTGCTCCTTGTTCGAGCTCAAGCATACCACCTCCACCTGCACTGGAGATTTCCTGTAGCAAACTTCGGTTGGGTTTTGTTTTGATCAATTCTCCATTCTTATCGCGTTTAAAGGCTTCCGCCGCGCCTGGAGGATTGGGCACGTAGGCTCCTTCTTCTGTTCCAATGGGGATGCTCACTATGCTGATTCCTTCCTCAGCAGCTTGCTTAGCCAACTCGAGAGATTCTCCTTCATGATCCTCACCATCACTGATTAATATCAACAATTTATGATAACCATCTTTTTTCGGAAATGACTTCATGGCCATTTTGATGGCACTTGAAATGGAAGTTCCCGGTGAAGGCATAGAGGCAGGTGTCAACATTTCTGACAAAAGCTGAATGGTTGCGATGTCCGTTGTGAGGGGTGATTGAAGATAAGCATCACCTGCAAAACTGATCAACCCAATTTTGTCGGCCGCAAAATTTTCAGTAAGCTGTTTAATCAACAATTTCGAACGCGCAAGACGTGAAGGTCTGATGTCCGATGCTTCCATACTTTGTGAAACATCCAACGCAATAAATATTTCCGCACTTTGTGATTTGACCTTTTCTCTTTTTTGACCAAATTGAGGATTGGCCAATGCAATGATGATTAAAAAAAAGGAAGTACTGAGAAAAATAAATTTTCGCAACTCTGATGAGCCATCAAACGAGGCTGATCTTTTTAATTGAACCAGATTCCCTAAACTGGTCCATAATTTTTGGGATCTCTTTTGAAACAAGATTCGCATTACCCACAACAATGGTAACAATACCATCAATAACATATACCCTATCTCTTCTATCCTAAACATCTTTCAAAGGCATTAAAGGATTTAACAAACTACCAAGCAACCATTGCAATAAAATGAGTATCACACCCACTAATACAAATGGTCTGAACTCATCTGAATATCTTCGGAATGTCTTGACTTCAATTTTAGTTTTTTCCAATGCATCAATTTCACTGTAGATTTCCTTTAACTGTTCCGTATTGGTTGCACGATAATATTTTCCTCCGGTGTATGAACTAATTTTTGTCAGCAGACTTTCATCGATGTTGACGGGCGCCATGCCAAAAACAAATTCGCCATTCGCCTGTCGGCCAATTGGAGAATAGGCCTCTCCCGTACTTCCTACACCGATGGAATAAATTTTTATGCGGTACACTTTTGCCAATTCAGCTGCCAGATCAGGACTGATTTCTCCTGCATTATTTACACCGTCTGTAATTAAAATAATCACTTTACTGCTGGTCAGACTGTCATCTTTTAAACGATTCACCGCGGTGGACAATCCCATTCCGATTGCCGTACCATCCTCCAAAAAACCACATTCCAATTGTCCCAACAAATGATTCAAAACATTGTGGTCTACTGTAAGCGGACATTGTGTAAAACCTTCCCCGGAGAATCCTACAAGACCAATGCGGTCATATGATCTTTTGTCAATAAAATCTTTGGCCACCAGCTTACTCACCTCAAGTCTGTTGGGTTTAAAATCCTGAGACAGCATACTGGAAGATAAATCCATGACCAGAAAGATATCAATGCCGTCTGCTTCTATTTTCTCTTCACGCAATACCCACTGTGGTCTGGCCAAAGCCAATATAAAAAATCCAAGTGCCAGAATCTTGAAATAAGGTAATATGCGCAACAGATAAATCTTCCAGCTACTTCGTAACGGTAAATGCATCAAAGTAGGAAAAACCAATTCTACTTCCTGTCTTTTCTCATTTCTTATTCTGCGAAGCCACAAAAATGGCAATATGCCCAGCAGTAAGAGCATCCAGGGATTTTGCCATTCCAATTGACTGAACCAGTTGATCATAATTCCTTATAATTCAAAATGAGCTTTTGTTGTTTGCTTAAACCAAATAATCCCGATTGAATGAGCCTTTCATTTTTCCAAAAAGCGATGATCATCAGGAAGGGAAGAAAAACAGCAATAAACGGAAGTGCCATGACAATCAGCATCACTCTCAGCGCAGGTTGATCGGTTTTATCTACCAGATTCTTGTGCCATCTGAATAATTGCCCAACCTTTCTTTCATGAAGCAGTACCCATTGTTTTGGCAATGAGAATGTATTTTTATTTACCAAACCGGATATCAATACAAATTCTTTATGTCCAAATGGGCCGATCAAATCCAAGAGGTTTTTTGGTACCTCCTCTTGTGGATTTTCGAATTGAGAAGCTAATTCACTACCTAATATTTTTTCAAATGTTTTTTTGTTTTGCACATCCAGCATTCTTCCTATTGAATCATTTGATTCCATAAACATTCGCATAAAATCCAAATAATGCTGATGCTTACTGATGTCCAGGTGAAGGTTGGCGAATTTTACCAAATCGATTTCCTTCAATGCAATTTTAAGATCCTGCAAATGCTTGTAATCCATTCCTGAATGGGTCATCTTTTCTATCAATTCTTCGGTCGTTGACTCCAAAGCTGGAAGATAGAAGGCATCAGAAATATACTTTCTTACAATATCGGTCAAGCGATCATAATAAATTTTAATTTCTCCTTGCTGCCAAAGTTTCAGTGAATTTAATTCATCCAGGTTCCGCAACGCTTTCTGCAATGCGGTTTCCTGAATTTTGTATTCAATAGTTCCGGGTGAAATGCTGTCTGCTTTAAAAAATAAATACAAAAGAAAGAGCATCCCTGCCAGGACTAAAATGCCTCCGATTAAATAATATGGAAAATAATTTGGAGCATCTGTTTCAATAATATCTTTGATGGGCCTCAATTCCTGGAGGCTATCAGGAACAAAAGAAACATCCAATTGCAATGGATTACTGACCACGGAATCATTTCTGTAGTGGATGTTGAATGCAGGAATAAGGTACTGTCCGCTGTCAAATACTGTAAATCGAATTTTACGTTCATAGGATTTGTCAGGGAGTTGTTGCCAGCTGCCCTTTTCCAGAATTTCCATCCACGAAAGCGTATCTACATAGGCTAAAGGATCCACCTGAAATTCCAGACTCTTGCTTTTTTGTGTGAGTATTTGTTGGTCTCCAATGAACATGAAGGTTGAATCGAGCGATTGTTTAAAATCAACTTGCGCATGCATTGATTGCATGAAGCACAACCGAATAAAAATCAAAAGTAAAACTGACCTGATGCTCATTTACTCCTTCTTTTAAAAAACTGCAACAAAGTGGATATATATGAATTTCTGATGTCAATGGCCAGAAAATCGGCCTTGCTTTTCACGAAAGCAGTCTTTGTCTTTTGCTGATGTGCGCTCTGCAAACTTTCATGTGCTCTTATCCAATGTTGGTCTGCCGTATCCATCGTCATGCGACTTCCGTTCTCGGCATCCACCAAATGAATGAGCCCTACATTTTTCATGCTGATTTCGAGAGGATCCAAAATTTGAATGCCAATCACATCATGCCTTTTAGCAACAATCCTGAGAGTGGTTTCAGGAATTGAAAGTTGGAAATCGGACAACACAAAACAAATACATCTTTTATGCAAAACCCCATTCAAGTATTGCAGTGGCACATCCAAATTGCTTTCTGCTTTTTGATTCCTCGGTATCACTATTTCTCGGATGATTCTCAGAATATGTTGCCTGCCTTTCTTAGGCGGAATGTAAAGATGCACCTGATCGCTGAATAATATGAGACCTACCTTATCCTGATTTTGTGTGGCGGAGAATGCCAGTACGGCGGCAATTTCCGTAATCCACGCTGCTTTGGATTGTTCTGTGGTTCCGAAATAGGTAGATTTGCTGACATCTATCATCAGCATGAGCGTAAGTTCTCTTTCTTCTTCATAAACCTTCACAAAAGTCTGTCCGGCACGTGCAGTAACGTTCCAGTCTATGTGTCGCACATCATCTCCTGCCACATATTCCCGCACTTCTGAAAACGACATCCCCCGTCCTTTAAAAACGCTGTGGTAGGCACCTGAAAAAATCTGTCTACTCAAGCCCTTTGTCTTGATTTCAATCTGCCTTACTTTCTTTAAGAGTTCCTGTACTTCCATAATTTACCAAATTCTCTTCAAAGGCCCTGATCTTCTTAATTTATCCTGCACCTTGCTGTAGGGTAGAAAAATTTTATATTCACCCCACAACGGACTGCGTTGGGTGGAAAAACATATTCCGGTAGGAAGAAGTGTCCAGTTACTAAATGGATCAAGTAAAATAAAGTGATTCAATTTTTCATTGTTCACTTCCAAATATTGATTTTTAGTTTCTTCAAGAAAACCATGCAGGATGTTTTCAAACTGTTCATCTTTATCAAAAATATCCCCCAGAGAAATTTCATCTCCATTTCTTCTATTAAAATTCAATGGAGAAAATTGTATGCCTTTTTGTCCGGGCCATCTGATCTGCAAAGTGCCGCTGATAAAATACTCATTTACCCAATCCAGTTGGACACCGAAAGAATATACTTTGTGGTTTTCTTCTGGAGCAGACACCTCTGTAAAAACTTTGGTTAACCAGGATTGGGTAATGATGGTCAGCCATTTATTAAAACCTTTGTCTTCCAGCGCGATTTTTTTCATATTGGCTGATGTCCTGTCCTGCGTCAGATTGCTGCAAGTGAAATTTACTGCGTTTGCCAGATTAAATATCATATTGTTTGGGAACATGATACTGTCAGTGATCAATTTGAATTGACCTTGTTTCTCAAATTTAAGTTCAGCATTAAATTTAGAAGCTTGGTTGCATTGACGCACATTTAATTCTATCCAGTTGCAATTAACGTCTTTACAATTTCCCTTAAACCAAAAAAGTGTAGAGTCTTTTATGCAACCGATGTATCCGGAGACTCTTGCATCTTCATAACATTGAAGGTGCAAAAAATAATTGTTGTCAGCTGTTCTGAACTCACGATAACTCAGCCCCGGAGGACATTCTGAATTAATCATGGTGGTGCGGGGTGTTTGTTTTAACTGCAGAAGATATCCCGAACTTTTATCCTGCTTCATCACCTCTGACTGCAGAATACTGTCCTTGTACATCCCCACCATTTGTCCCCATTTTTTGCCGGAGGTATCAGATAAAATGCATTTCAAATCCTGGCGATGGTACTTTCCTTCCAGCGTCAATTTTTCTCCAGTATTCATGTTCTGAATAAATCCTTTCCATTCACGTTGATCATTTCCAAGTGTCAGAATAATTTTGTGACCCAGGTTATTGTCTCCAATGTATTGATTAATCCAAACCCCTAAATCCTTATTCAAAAAAAGATTTTTAACTTCTTCAATTCGCTGATCAGCTTGTGCGGACATTGGATGATACATCCCCCCCAGCCAAGCACACAAGGTCATTGTATATACAATTTTTTTCAAAGAAGGCGTCATGATAAGCTTGATAAGTTTTGGATACTAGGGCACCTCCACTTTCGACAATATCCGGGAAATAATATTTTCCTGATTGATGTTCTCGGCCTCTGCTTCATAACTCAGTCCTATGCGATGTCTGAGAATGTCTTTCACCACATTCTGTATATCGTCCGGAATGACAAAACCTCTTCTATTAAGAAATGCATTTGCCTTTGCTGCTTGTGCCAAAAAAATACTCGCACGCGGCGATGCGCCATAATTTATCAGCGGAATTAAATCAGCCAACTTATAATCACCCGGATTTCGGGTGGCAAAAATTAAATTGAGGATGTATTTTTCAATTCTTTCATCCAGGTAAATTTTATTCACCGATTGTCTCGCCTTCAAAATATCCGCCACATGAATCACCGGTTTAATTTCCTTATGAATTTCTCCATTTAAATTCCTTCGCATAATCTCCCGCTCCTCTTCCATATTTGGATAACCCACAACTACTTTCATCATAAATCGATCTACCTGCGCTTCCGGTAACGGATAGGTGCCCTCCTGTTCAATCGGGTTCTGAGTTGCCAACACTAAAAAAGGTTCCTCCAATTTATAGCTCTCCTTTCCAATGGTGACCTGTCTCTCCTGCATGGCCTCCAAGAGGGCAGATTGAACTTTCGCAGGGGCTCTGTTGATTTCATCAGCCAATATGAAATTGGCAAACACAGGACCTCTGCGCACAGAAAAATTGTGGTCAGCAGGATTGTAGATCAGGGTACCGATGATGTCTGCAGGAAGTAAGTCAGGTGTAAACTGTATGCGGCTGAAACTGGCATCTATCGAACTTGCAAGCGTTTTAATGGCCAATGTCTTGGCAAGGCCTGGAAATCCTTCCAGCAAGATATGCCCGCGGGTCAGCAATCCCAACATCATCCGGTTCATCATATGCTTCTGTCCGACGATTACCGAACTGTGCATTTCCAACAAACCATCCAGAAAAGCGCTTTCTATGCTGATCTGTTGATTAAGTGACTCAATATCAATATATTGCGACATAAATATTAAATTTTTTATTAAATTAGTGTCCGATTTACAGACATTTGCGCCGGCAAACCGTTTATTAAGATGTTTAACAACGTAAAATTAGTTGTGTTTCGGTATATCTACTTAAGCTTTTTACTTAGTCTTAACATCTCCCTGCTTACAGGGCAGGAAAACGCCGGTATGGTCAACGGCTACGAACTTATTCAGCAATTACATGATGGACAATTGCTGGTGCGGTTAAAAAGCCACCACAACAAACTAACAGCCTTAGAAGGTCAATTGGACATCTCTTCCAAAAATGTAAAATACCAGCAACGTGTTCAAAAAGAAATAAGCAGTCTAAAAGCTGACAGGGATTCATTCAATAAAAATTTGATCCTGGCCATGCAGACTCACTTCAAATTTTGTCCGGTGTATTATTTTTACGATAAAGATTTTCCGGAACTTAAGCAGTCAAACTTTGCAGCCAATCTTTATCTGGACTCCACCTTACAAGAAGGACAAAAAATTAATCTTTTGGGTGAAGTCAAGGTGATCATGGCAGTTGGTGAAACCAAAGAACAAGGATTGGAGGCATTTATTTTTATCAATAAATACGGCAACAAATTACCTGCACCCTTTCCCGCCTACATGCGTTTGAATTCACTTGTCCCCTTCATGAATGGATTGTTTTATGACAACCATTATCAACTGGATGCAGCACACTACAGCAAGAAATTGCAAAAGAAATTTTCCAAACTTTATAAAAAAGCAAGCATCCGGGAAATTGAGGAGGAATGATAGTTTAGAATACCCTCTGTAAAAAAAAAATATCCATACATATTTTCCCCGGCTAAATTGTTACCCTTAGCCTACTAAAAAAGTTCGAGAGCCACACGCTAAACTTTACTGATGAGTGAATAAATCTCTGAGTCCAGAAATTTTCCGTTGTAAAAATAGTTTTCACGAAAATAGGCTTCTTTTACAAAACCATTTTTGATCAATAAATTTCGTGAACGATCATTGGATGGATTGATGTTGGCTTCAACTGAGTGAACATGCATCTGATTAAAAGCAAAATCCAGAACAGTCTGCAACGCTTCTGATACCAAACCCTTCCCCTGATGTTTGGTTTGCAGCATATATCCTACTTCCGTTCTGTAATTGGGTTTATCCATTCTCCAAAATCCAATCGTTCCAATCAATTTATTTTCTTCTCTTAAAGTGATGCCCCAATTGATGCCATTTCCAAGCAACCGATCCGCTTCGATCTGTTTGATGAATGCCTTTGCTTCGACCACACTTTTCATCATTGGTTTGTCAATGTATTTCATCACTTCCTGATCAGATCTCATTTTATAAAAATCAGTTGCATCTCCGGGCAATATTTTTCTCAAGCTTAATCGGGAAGATTCCAGAATGGGAAAGGGTTCAAAATTTAGATTAAGTGATTTAACTTTCATTGGTTAATAAAGGTATTTAATATTCTTAAATCCAAGCATCACACTTTTTGAATACAAGAAAAAAGACTTAAATATTTGCATGAATTCTCTTGAACATCACATTGTAAAATTATCTAAGCGCATTTACTTTTAAAGAGTTTGTCATTTGGTAATACCCCAGTGCACATTGCTCCATAATGAAAAAACCCTTCTATCATTATAGAAGGGTTTTAAATGTTAAGCTAAACTGACCAAGTTTAACCCGTACAAATTAGTTCATGGGGGTTAAAGGTCCTTTCGCTTATGGGTGGGTCATTTTATCGTTTGATGTCTTTCAATGAAAAACTGTAGTTTATCATGACAAATGGTTCTGTGTATTTAGCTGCTCCTCTTCCCCAAACCCAGTATCCTACTCCTCCGGTGACGCTTAATTTGTTGTAAAATCTTAATTCGAGGTTATAATAAGTTCTGAGCGTTTTACTGTTGTTGAAGTAGAAATTTTTTCTGCCATTAAAATAAAATCGATCTGAGAGATCCGGAGTTCCTCCATTTCCCATCCCACCGATGTAATCCACGAATACGTTTGGACAAATTGAAAAATTCTTGGTGATTGGAAAAGTATATCCTCCTGCGACAGCAACAATCAATTGGTCTGCAAAAGCATCCTGTCTAAAGTTATACCCAACCTGCCCTCTGATAAAAGATCTGTATTTTTTATCCAGGTTGCCTCCTATATGGTAATTGATTCCAAAATCTCTTTTCAACAAGCCTCTCCATTCTCCGCTGGGTTCAACTACAGTATCTTGACCATTGATTTCATAAGTGAATCTATTGTAGGTATCACCTTTTTCGTCATACAAATCCGGAAAACGAGTGTTGACTTCCAAAGCCATTGGAATTTTTACAGGAAACTGATATTTAACCCTCAGCCAGGAATCTGTAAACCCACGGTTAATCTCCCATTCAGGTTCCGCCAATCGGATGGATGTCCCTGGGATTTTGCCTGGATGAGAGGTGGTTCTTTCCCAACCATCCAACCAACAAATCAAGGCAGAAACTTCAAATCCCCATCCTAATCCAATTCTTGGTTCAAAAAATACATATCTGAAATCATGAAATTTGCCATCTATCAAAGGTGGTCCCTCCTGCAAGGAATCTGCAGTCCAGGTATCGTCCTCCCCGGATGCTGTACCCTTGGTATCAATGGATGTCGGATACCAACGTTTACCGGCTGTCTTGCGGCTATAGCCCAAACCAAAATTGAATTCCCCTTTTGGTAAGGACCAGGGAGATTGTGCAAAACTGTCCTGGCAGAAAAGGAAGGCACAAATGATGATGAGAAATTTACTGTTCATTTTTATGATTTGATTTTAATGGTTCCTTCGAAGTATTTTTTATACACATCCTTCCAAAGATATTGGGCGATGTCTCTACCCATTTTTAAGCCGGCAACGTTGTCTGCTTGTATGTGGTAACCTCCCATAACTCTTGAAATACCCGCCATGTCTGCAGTGGCTGTAAACGTTTCCAATGGAAGGGAAACAGGATCGCCCGGAGTCTCGGTAATGATTCCTGGTTTTCTGATTTCCTTTTCTCCAAATTTATCACTGCCGGTAAACAATTCCAGCATTTTGGCACAAGCTCCGCTGACGGTGCTGTGACCTGAAACATAGGCAGGAAATGGTGGAGAAACAAAATTGGCCGGAGAATACGGATGCCATCTCTCTGCAGACATTTCAATGGTCCCTTTGTCCGGTCCGCCCCATCCTCTGATTTTTTCACCTTTATGGTAATGTCTGACAAGTGTCCATGGCCTGGAACTGTCGTAATATCTTTTGGTTTCCCAGCAAGCGATGAAAGCATCCATGGCGGTGGTTCCTACCACAAAAAACATCTTTACATCACGGTCCAAATCATTGTTATCTCTCTTGGAAACCATTTGAGCAAACTGCAACCAATGCCCGGCTTGTCCGGTGGAACGCGGCCCGTCACGCATGAATTCAATGATGGCTTTTCTTTCAGGGGTAAGGTTGGAGTTAAAATCAATGACTTCCTGAACTTCTTTAGCCAGTTGGTCAGATCCAACTTTAGGATACTCAGGAGCTCTGAACTGAGCAGAAGATTCTAGTCCGAATGGTTTCACCCGATACCAATGGGGGGTTAGGAAATTTACTAAAAAGGTGTCTCCTTTTGCATCCACAAAAGGCAACGGGTGCCATCTGTCCGGGTTAATTACTTTTTTATAGTTATTTACCGGCTGGTAATAGGTATAATCTGAATAAGCGACCCGACTGCAACCGATTTCATCTCCATGTTGGTTAGCGCCATCGTTTTTGCGGTAATCAATAAGTGCTTTAGCGACCTTGTTTCCTACACCCTCAGCGGTCTTAGGATCTGTGGAAGTATTTTTGGGATTGTATCCTGCCTTGGTAAATTCTTTGGTCAGGTAATCTTTATCAGCTGGATATACATCTAGTAAAACTCTGTAAATAGCATAGGCAATAGCCGTTTCTTTATTCTTTTTAGTACGCTCAGCCTTAGGGCGTCGCAGGCTGGTGCCAAATCTCGAACCGGCTGCTTTATCGTCATAGGCCGCCCAAGCATCGTAAATGGCTGTAGTGGCAATTCCCAGTGACCTGGACTGGATGGTCGGACGGGCACCCACACGGTCCACATCATTGGCAGTGGCTTCCAGAGCCACACTTAACCATTTGTATGCAGCGGAGGGTTTGAATTCTTTGTCAAACTGACTGAAGCCGGTCTGAAGACAGATGGCCATCAGGAAAATCGGTAAGGTTTTTTTCAACAGCCTTAGCAGGCCTGATTTGGTTTTCATGATATTAGTTTTTGAGTAAGCATGTAATTTCAAGGGCCGAAAATAGCTATGTAACCGGCGGGGTATGCAATACAATCCACCAAAATGGCTCGATAATTGATGAGTGAACGTTTATAATGGACGAATAAAATCAAGCCGGCGTTTTTCCGGATTGGCTTTTCAAGATTAAAGCCCATGAAACTAAAGTGCCTGGTCATCGACGATGATCCTCTGATTTGCGATCTGATTAAACATTTCTGTGACAAAATCCCGGAGATCGAATACTGTATTTCTGCCGGTACCGGTATGGACGGACTGCAGGTGTTGTCCGGTCAGGAGATCAACCTCATCTTTCTCGATTTCAATCTCCCGGACATGAAGGGCCAGTATCTGTTGGAAATTAAAAAAACCGATGTGCCGGTCATCATGGTAACTTCCGAAGCAGACTTTGCTGCAAAATCTTACGAGTACGAAGACGTTCAGGATTTTTTAGTGAAGCCCATCTCTTTTGACCGATTTCAGAAAGCAGTCCAAAGAATCCTGACAAAGCCACAGCGAAGCACTCCGGTCAAACAAGACCAGGAGGTGATTTTTGTAAAGGACGGTACCAAATTTGTCAGAATCCCCTATCAGGATATACTGTACTTAAAATCCGAAGGCAATTATGTCTCATTCGTAACCACCGACAAAACCATTCTCAGTCTGGTCACCATCAAAGAACTCGAAGAAAAACTGCCCTCGTATTTTATGCGGGTCCACCGATCCTACATTGTCAATCTGGAGCGGATGGAAAGCATCTCCACTGAAGAAATTGGCATTGGAAAACATCATATTCCCATCAGCCAAAAATATCGTCCGGATCTGATGGAGTATATCGGAAATGCGAATGAATAGGATTTTACATAATTAAATACAAAAATATGAATTAAAGTGCCTCAACGGAGACAGCTCCGTGATTACATTGAAGTTACAATGTTTAATAAAACAAGTAATCCCAATACATTGCGGATTAAAAGCCAGACCAAATAAAAACCAAACAATGTAAGAAGTCTATCCAATGTTTTAAAACAAGCTATAGAGAAAGCAGGAATTAAGATAATTGTCACTTCACATTCCTTGAGACATAGTTATGCTACACACCGCCTGGAAGCAGGAACTGATTTGAGATATATTCAAGAGCTGTTGGGGCACAACAGAAGCAAGACTACTGAAATTTACACGCATGTCAGCACCAAGAACATTGAAAAAAATACCAGCCCATTTGGTACTTTATAAGAAAACTTAATTAATTTTGGAAAAAGACATGTACACCTTTTGTTTCACCAATCCATCCACCGATAGACAGACTTATGCCACGATGTGGCAGGTATATACGAGTTATACCCAACCGTCCAAAATTATAAAAACAGAGTATATTTGCATATTATGACAAAAACAACAATAATAAAAAACATAAATAGTCTTTTGGAATCAATAGAAGATCAAGAAATGCTTGAATCCATTTATGATCTTCTTGAAAATTATAGGAATTCCAAGACTTTAAACACATGGGATAAATTAACAATCGAACAAAAAAATAAAATATTGCAAGCATATTCCGAATCGGAGAATGATGAAAACTTAATCCCAATGGATAAAGTAATAAAAATGAAATGACGGTATTTTTTACTAGCTCAGCAACCAAAGATCTTGAAAATATTAACTCTTATTTATCGCAGCATTGGGGACACAATTCACAATTAAAGTTTGAATCTAAACTTAGGCATTCATTAAATTTATTACCTTCTAATCCTAGACTGGGTATTTTAGAAAATGTTGCCAAAAATATTTATAGTATCCTTGTGCATAAACATATCAGAGTTTATTATAGATTAACGCTTAAAAAGATAATAATCCTTTCACTTTTCGATGTTAGACAAAACCCAAATCTTCGCCCAACGTGACATGGCCGGCTGGGTATAACATGGCATAGACTCCACACCGCCAGCTAGCAGAAGTCTTTCATAATAAGATGTATTTGTTTAGCAAGAGTTTAATTGTTATTTTTGGCTTTAAAGGGTTAGGCGGTGCAGCGTCTATACCGAAACGTTGTGAGAAAACTAATTCAAAATAATTCGATAAACTCTTCTCTATATTTAACAACAAATAAATTTACAAAAATTTATTCCATAATACAAGAATTCATGACTATTGGATGCAATTTAAAGTAGATCAACCAAAGCAACGGAAATCAAGTCCTGATGTAGTAAGATTTTGTGATGGAAAAATCAGGGTGAATTATTAAGTTATGATTAAATTCGCTTTCTACTTTATGAAGAAAGCCAATTAGACCAGTATGTTATAAATCTGCTATGAAGGACTATTTTATTTGCTGCTTACTCTTCTCCTTTGTTTCCTGCACCCCGGAAAACAAAACAGACATCGTCAAAGAACCCCCTCCCGAACCAAAACCATCGAAGAGGTCGATGCTATAAAAACTGCACTCCATGCCATGAAAATTGAATTTGAAGTTTCTAATGAAGAATACTATAATCCTGAATTTGTTGCTAAAATTGAGAAGAGCAGACAAGACTTTAAAGATGGCAAAGGCAAAGCATATACTACAGAACAACTTAATGCATTATGGAAGTAATTTTTCTTCCTAATGCTGAAGAAGATCTTAATTTTTGGGTATCGACTGGAAATAAATCCATCCTCAAAAAAATAGCTCAACTTGTCGAAGGCATTAAAGCCAATCCCTTTGATGGCATCGGCAAACCTGAACCACTAAAACAAAATCTATCAGGCGCTTGGTCTGGCAGAATCAACAAAGAACATCGACTTGTTTATGAAATTATTGACGATAAAATTTTAATTCTATCTGCTAAAGGGCATTATTGATCATATAATTTTAGTATAGAAATTATGTGCTTCTAAAAATTTCATAATATTCGCCCATTGCTCCTCATTGCAATCAAATTCCAACGTATATTTATTTTTATTCACTAAGTAAATATTTAGTACATAGTGATCATGCTTGCCTCGCGTTTCACGTGTCTTAATATATTCTATATTGCTATTATTAATATTTACATTTGATTTTTTAGGAAAAAAGTAAAAAGCTTTAATTTCCGTATCTGTAAAATGAAGCAAATAACATTTTTGGGCAGAAACAAATATAAAAAGGAAAATAACTAAACCTACTGCTAACTTACCTATTAGATGAATATTGCTACTAAAAATTACTAGGAATGCTATTATATAAACAGCTATCAATATATACTCTCTTCTTAATTGTTTTTGATTATCAATAATTAACATAAATGCTTAAGAGTATAAATTAATTTTTAAATAAATTTTGAATATCAAATAAATCCGAAATATTGGAATTTAATTGAATTAGACTTTTTTCAGAATTTATAGTTTTTAAATTAATTTGATTAAGAGAAGTATTAATCCCTCTAAGGCCAAATATTGCACTTCCATAATCTACTAATTTACTTTCTTTATTTGTGGCATCATTATATATATCGGCAGCAGAAAATCCAAAATTTAAAGCTTCAATTCCAGCAATTGCAATTTTTGCTCCTTGTATACCCTTTGCAGCAAGCCCAACCCCTGTCACAGTCGAAGCAATATTTGCCATTTGTAGATTAACACTAAGTGTTTTCTTTAAAGCAAATTTAAACCCATCTGGTTCCTTAAGCTTAACTTCATCAGATGGCTTATTATCAAATATGTTATTAATAACCCTATTCACATTGCCTACAAATCCTTCAGGATAACTATAAGTGTCTTCCTTTGGCTTATCACTTGGTTGAGGTGTTGGTGTTGGCGTGCAACTTGATGGAGGACATGTGGAAGTTTCTGGTGCTTTTTTCTTAGGATCACCTCCACCATCAGAATCTTCCTCACTCATTCCAGTTGGATCTATTATTTTTATTGGGTTATTAAATCCATATCGATATGGATTCCAACTCGGATATTTCTCTGCTAGTGGATCGACCCCATAACATTTTCCCTATTTTACATCAAACAAGATGAACGTTTTCATCTAATTTTTCATAATTGTACTTTATAAATTTGAATTAACTTTTTACTTAAATCAGGACTTCCAATAAAAATTTTGGTCTGTACTACTTCATATTTATTATTAAATTCTGAAATTATTACATGATCATTATTAAAGTGTTCGACTTCCGGTTTCAGATCAAATATATTAAAATTATCAAGAATATTTACATTGTATACTTTCTTTGAATAATAGTCAATTGAAAATCCATAATATGCATGTTCTTTATAGAAAATTATTGAACATATAGGAATATTTACCTCTCCACTTAATTCATGTTCTATCAATAAAAATTTTTCCCATTTGTATTTTTTAGACATTTGAAATAATCTCAAAATATCTATTTCAGGAAGGTTACAAATAGTCACAAATAAAGCATCATCGTCAGTTGCTTCTTTTCCCATGTATGCAGAATTTTTTAAGCAATAGCTTTTCTTGTTAACAAATTCATCAAATAAGCTAATCTTAAAACGACTAAGATATAAAGTGTTAGAATTAATAGTCTGCCATTTACAAATATGCGAATTACAACCTATTAAAAAAAAGTTACCAATAATTAATATTATACTTTTCATTCTACAATTGTTGCTCTAGCTTTAATATTTTGTTCTTTTCTAATAATATTTTCACGAATTCTTGTTTTTATTTCTTCTCTAGTCACTTTCCCAGGCTTCTTACTATCAGGATCAATTACATTTGGGAGTTTTTGAGAAGTTTTATTATTACCAAGCATCATTGATTCTGCATGAATTAATTCATGAGCCAATCCTATTTCAGAAGGTCTTCCTGTTGTTCCATCGGCATTAACTATTTGATCGCCTTCATTTTTAATATTAAAGTCCACAATTGAGTTTGTCCCAATTCCATTTTCAGCATTTGATTTAGCATCTTTGGTTCCAACTGGATTTGTTCCATTTACTGTTGACTCAACTATAGTAATTGTTTTATTCTTAACAGTACCATCTTCTTGTTTTGCACCATTTACTAAATTATTTATTAAACTTGTGCCTTCGGGTTTCACATTTTCATTTGCATTTATTTTTCCAACTGTTCTAACTTTTCCATCAGTCCCAACGGCTAATTTGTCATTAGTTAATAATTGAAGTTTTGCTAGAATAATTTGCCTTTGTTTATCACCAAGATCTCCTCTTCCTGTTACTCTTATAATAATTTCTTTTCCATCGTCATCAACGAATAAAATTGGATTATTTAAGCAATAAATATAAGGGCTTGCATTTGGATATTTCGCTGCTAGTGGATCGACCCCATACCATAGAGATATCCTAGGATCATAATACCTCGCCCCAAAATAATAAAGTCCAGTTTCCTCATCAACCTCCTTACCCGTGAATCTATACTTCGTAGAATAGCCTCCAGCTTTCTGTTCGGCCATACTTTCCCCGAAAGGCAAATATAGTAAAAATTGGTATGGATTTCCAGCTTCATCTGTTAAATATGTACTGGATCCAATGTGATCTGGGTGGAAGAAATATAGTACGCTAGGACAATCGTTATTTCCTTCACAATCGTCTTCCTCAGGATCAGTATCTTCAATGATTAAGGTATCAAATCCAAACTCCGTTCTGACCAATTCGAGATCTTCTGCTTGTCTATCAGGAAGTCCTGCTTTTTCTGATCCCGATAACTCTAGACTGTTGTCAACACTGCTATCTACTGAACCAACTAATTTGCAAGCTATTCTTTCTGTACCTGAATAATAATGATTCGTGACCATGTAATGTGGTCCCATAACCATGTAGCCACTGACATATTCTGAATAATTACCTAAAGTAGCATTGGTCTGGCTTTGTCCATTTAGATTCACTATGGCATAATTACCTAAGCCTTTTAATGTTCTTTCACCATTAGCATCGTAGATGTAGTGTTGGAAGCTTGCGGCGTTAGATATTTTTATTGCTTTGAGCATATTCGCTTCATCCCATAACATATTCTTAGTATCTCCATTATCGAATTCATGGAGCAATACATTTCCATTGTTATCATAATTAAATTCTTCGACTTTGCTGTTTGTTTGGTTTTCTATGGAAGTTACTGCATTCGGATGATTCACATCTTCATATTTAAATAAATTATCGTAGGTATTTTCACCCACATTAGATGCATCACGTATGTGTTCCTGTTGTTTAGTTGAAATTCTATGCATATTCTCATAGGCCATCGCAAGAGTATAGTTTGATGCCTTGTTACCTAATGTATTGCCTGTATCACCGGTCCAACTGCCGTGTGCAGTGGATATACGGTTAAAGTTATCATACGTGTATTTATGATAATAACTTCCACCCATTTCATTGATGATACCTGCTGAATTATGAATAGAATCTACATTTCCAATCTTATCAAATGTATAACTCAAGTTGTACATATTGTTTCCAGAATGATCCTTGGAAACCAAATTGGAAAGTCTTCGTAATGTAGTAGAATAAGTATAGGTTTGTGACGTACTATTACCATATTTACAATATACTTTTTGCTCGAATTCATCGTACCCAATACTATCTATATAAACCTGAACACCAGCTTTCATAAAGTTCAAATTACCGCCTAAATCATACTTGTAAAGCAAGGTGTCTTTATTAGGATAAATGAGCGTATCAATACGATTCCATGTATCATAATGGAATCGGTGAACGTAGGTTTTATTATCCTGGCCTGGAGCAATTATTGTTCTGATGTCTTTAACTATTTCTCCTTGAGATCCATATTCATATTTTCTTAATCCTGTTGCATCTTGGACCAACATCAATCTACCTCTATTATTATCAATGCCTCCTGTTGTAGCAGGATAATATTCATATTTGACATTATTGATATTTGGAGTAGAATTTGCATAATCAGGATATGTGACCGATTTAATCCTACCTAAAGCATCAGATTTATAAATTATTTCATCACTATTCATGGCAAGATTTGGAGTTACCATGGTCATTAATTGACCAAGATTATCATATGTATAATTATTGGTTCCAGCGTCTGGATGGATCCATTGTGTTCTTCTGCCTGCAAGATCATACTCACTGGATGTGGTATTACCATCTTCATCTAATACACTGAGGAGCTGACCTGCTGCATCAAAGTCGAAAGTAGTAGTCTTACCATTATCTTTTTGTTTAACGACTTGTTTGTCTAGATCAGTATAACTTTCTTTAACAATATTAGTACTCGCATTTTGTGGTATAGTAGTAACTGTATGAAGCGATCCATCTGATATATCATAAGACATGGTAATGACCGTATTATCTGCATCTTTCACAGTTAATGGGCGATCTACTTCATCATACGTTGTCTCAGATGTAACAGTAGCGCTTGGAGAGGAATCAAAACCGGTACTCATTGATGTAGCAAATTTGGGATGATATTGCTTTATTGCTCTTCCAAATTTATCTTTGGTTACTAGACCTGATATGCTTACACCCTCATCAAAGGTACCGTTGTCATACTTGACTATATCTTTCTTAATTTGAACAGGCTGGCCAAGACCATTAATGATGGTTAGGGTCTGCATATCATTGGAAGGATTCTGAACATCGAAGTGATCCGTTGTTGCATATGATTTACCGCTTGCATTTAATGTATAAGCAAATTTCAACGAATATGTAGGATCCTTAGGTCCCTTGATTTGTAACACTCTGCCTTTTGGATCATAGGTATAGGTCATTTCATTACCTGTGATATCTGTAGATAAAGTCATAACGCCAAATTTTAAATCATATTCAGCTGAAGAACTATAAACTTCTCCATTGTAAGTGTTACTGATGCCTGTAATAAATTGTTGCTGTGTTGTATCATAGGTGTATTCTGTAATTTTAGAATATCCATCCTGATCAATGGGTGTAGTAACCGTGTTAAGATTACCGTTGCTATAATAGGATAAACTTGTTGTAAAATAGCTACCTGCACTGGTATAAGTATGAATAGATGTTATTGCTCCAGTATTACTATCATATGACCCTACTTTTCGTTTACGTAACAAACCACTACCATCGCTAACACTGATTTGATCAGGTATAAGTAATAAGTTTTTAGTAAAGTTCGGGGTTTGATAAGTTATGGATGATGTGTAATCATTACCTGATCCTGCTTTTGCGTAATTAGTCACTCTACCGTATTCATCATATTCCATGGACTCAGTATTACTAAGTGTTGTTGATCCAAATTCATATATTGTTGTGGTAGATTCTACTTTTTGCGCATATGCTGCACCATTACCTTTTGTGCCTCCTACATCATAATCTTCTCCTAGATTGGAGCTAGTATCAATTATCCATGGGGTGGAAGTTGATACTATTGGTGCCCGTAAAACATAATTATTGGATAATTGGCTGTATTTAATGGAATTTGAAATTGTAATTGAATCTCTCTTCAATACATCCTGATTTACAGTGATATCACCTTTGACAACGTAATTCTCCTTAAGCATTCCATTCAAATAATAACTCATATTATGGTATCGATCAATATTTTGTCGGTAGACAGAATTATCATTATGTAGGTCAATAGTTCTAACATATTCGAATCCGTAAAAATCCCTTTCACGTCTATCATATCTTCCATTATGAAATTCGAATTTTTTATTCATGGTAGAAGGCCCTTCTGCTGCCGTTGCATATGGATCATAAACATCAAGCTTTGATACCACCCATTTGCTATTGGGCATATCATAATTAGAAGGAGCTAATTTATAATCTACGGTATATTCTGCTCCTAAGGGTGTTATTACAGTTTTTAGTTTATTAGTTCTTTTTATTTTAGATCTTCTAATTTGTAATGTACATTCATCTTCTTGTCTAACAATATCCGGGTATCCATCACCATCATAATCTTCAATGGTAGTCTTTGTATTATTAACTGCCCTATTTGGTGATAAACTCAAATTAACTACAGGTTTTAAACAAGTCCCAAAAATTGGAATTGGTAACCCAAAAGCAAACGCACCATTAATTGACAAACTTGTAGATTTAGAATTGGGATTTATATTAAAATTTAGCACACAACTATCTGTTAGATCAAATCCATTGCCTTTATTGAAATTAACAACACCATTGCCATTTACATCTCGATAGAAATCTACAAGACCATCACCATTCATATCAACAAGTTGAATTCCTGTCAAGGCTTTGCCAATTCCAATGGATAGCCCAAATGTGATACTTTTTCCTGCTCCGGATGAATATTCTTTTCCAAGGCTTGAGCCTAAACCTTTAGACTCATTAATGTTTTTATACAATCCAACAAGTCCCCAATCTGTCAGTCCATCATCTGTACCTGTATTCCCTTGATTCATCTTAGTAACTACATTATTAACATTGTAATAGAGTTTATCAGTAAGTCCATCACCATTAATATCTATATATAAGACTTTACAATTATTATATGAAGTGCCGGTGTTAGCCGAAAGTCCAAGAGACGCATCCCCTAATCTTGAATTTAGAAATTTTCCGAATCTATTTCCTCCTTTACCAGATGGATCAGCGGTCTGATTGCCAGCTTTTCCAAAAGTTCCTGATGCGCTTTTACCATTATTATAGACATCAGTTAAGCCAGTATTCTCCCAAGTTCTAACTCCTGATGTTATTGCTGAAGTAGAATAAGACGAAGGGTATAATCCGCCTGTTGAATTAGTTAATTGAGCAAAATTTTCTAAAATTGGATCTGGGTATCGATCTCCATTCATATCAATATAATCTGATCGATTTGTAGATTTCGAAGAGATGGTTCTACTCTTTCCTACTTTGATCCTTCCAGCTGATGCCCCGGAATTAACCGACTTAGTCTTAGAGGTGACATATTTGTTAAGTGAATATGCACCTGTATTATAATTAGAATATTCAAGAAATGGACTATGCAAACTAATCATATCGGTTACATCTTCTTCTGCGCTAATTGCTCGAGCAGAATATTTAGCAACATAATTATGCTTACTAAATCCTCTCCACTTCTGATCAATATATTTTGCACCGTCCTTAATAATCGCTTCTTTAAACGCATATGGTGTTAAAAATAGAAAGTTAGGAAGTTTTAGATCGGTTAATCCGGGAATTAATATTTGTCCTGTTTCTGGGTCAAAATTTTCACCATAGTTTTCATCATCTAAATCATCAATAGTAATATCTGAAAAGATTGATATTTGATCTTCTGTTAAAGTAAACATGGTATCCTTATATGTGTTTATAAGCCTTCCAAAAGAATCATTTAATGCTACATGTTGGCCAGTATCTTGACTTGGATTATATAAGAACTGACCCCATCCACGATAAAAATGACCTTTAGCTTCCTGCAAATCATACAATAGGTTCAAATTTCTTCTTGTGATTTTATTGTTTTTTGCTTCATTTGATCCGGATGTAACATAAGCAGATGTACCAAGATACCCAACCATTTTATCCCAGTTACCTCTAGATTCCAATATTCTTAATAATTCATTTCCATAATAAGATCCGTCACTGTTTAACTCCAATGTCAATATTTTAGAGATTTCATCTGTAAATTTTACTTTAATTGGCGAAGAATTATTTATGGTAATGGAGTTGTTTTTAACGGTTATTATTCTTGTTCCAATGGTTCTTCCATTTTGCTTTACTTTAAAAAATACTTTACCATCTACGCAAACTGAAGCTTCAGATGTACATGTTATGATTTGAGTTTTAATATCAGGTGCAAAATTTAAATGTACATATACCGAGTCAATAATTTTTGTCATTGAACCAATAATGGTATTATAACTTTTCAAGCTTTTTCCATTAGATGGTTTATATGGTAATATATAATTTCTGAATAGTGAATACTTTACCGGCGGGTACACTTCAGATACATCAGTACTATCTATTCCAACAAGTGTAACTATTAATTTTGGATTCCAATTAATACCTTGCCAATCATTATTTGATTGTGAGTAAGCTTCGAATCTAAGGTAATAGGTATTTAAAGTATCTAAAGCCAATGTAAGATTTGGAGGATAAATAGTTCTTACCGCTGATTTAATTCCAA
>JADJNH010000008.1 GCA_016714365.1 Candidatus Vicinibacter affinis
AATTAGCAAAACACAAAAAAAGATTTCCATCCACAAAGCTTAAGTTTTGTACCGAAGAATTAAAGATTAAACCAACGAGTTGATTTTATGCATTTGAATCAAACCTCAAGATGTTGTTATTCAGATTGCGTACAAGATACGTAGGAGAGCAAAGAGATCAATTTCTTAAAAAGTCAGATGATTTTTAAGCATTATTTTGAGCTTATGAGGGATATGATAAAAAAAGGAAGCCAAAATTCTGACACTTATAGAAAAAAAGATATAATAAATTGGATAAATGAATATTCATGTTCCGTTGAAAGGCCAATTATTAGTTGACCACTACAGCAAGTATTGGACTATATTATTGATAATGGGTTTATGCCAAATAAATGAGTATAAATATGGATTCCAAGGGTAAGTTGTTTTTTGCATTATGTAAACTGAAAGATGAAATTGCAAAAGTAGTTGAGTATAATCCAAGCAAAATAGATTATTTAAAAAATCTTGAATAGAGATGGGTGGCAATTTTTTCCCACCAAATTACATACCCTATAAGGTTTTGTTCAAAAAAAGTAAATAAGATTGATAAAGAAACAGGAAAGAATGTTGCCGTTGGGATTCCATCAATAATGGACGTTGTAAATCATGGGAAGCAAAAAGAACTAGGGGTCTGTTTATTTTCTGGTAGTTTTTGCTAAAATGAAATGTTACCGTGTGAATAATATTAATAAATTTAAAACAAAAATGATTAACACAGAAAAGCATTGCTATAAGAAGGTGAAAGGAAATAAATGATAAAAACTCTGAAACAAAAGAACACTCTTAGGTGATGTTCTTCTTGTGGAAAGTATGAGAAACACTTAGAGAATGTGGGTGGGAAAATAAAGACATTGTTTCACTTTCAAAAAATTATTATAACAATGCAATGGATATCAGTTAAAGACAGGCTCCCGGAAGTTGGGCAATATATTTTGATTTGTAACTCAAATGCAGATGAAGACAATATAGTATGTGAGGCTGTTTATCTTGACAATTTTTTTTATATTAGTCAGATAAATGAAAGAGCAGAGCTTGTCACACATTGGATGAAATTACCTGAACCGCCAAAAGATTAAAATAATGGACGAAAGAGATCAGAATGTAAGAGGTAATGAAACATTAAGTTTTAATTACGAAACCGGAATATATGAGGCAACTTGTAGGTTAAGAATAAATACCCATAGGGCCGGACCTGGAAGGTTGCAGCAAATGTACACTAACTTATCAACCGGAAAACCTATTGGAAGGATGTCGAAATAGACAATTTTCAAGATTAAAGTAAAGCCACAACTTGACCAAAACGTAAAAAAGTAAAGGTATAGATTAAAAAATGTCCAGTTTATTTCACATAAAACAAGACAAAAAAATGGCTACTAACTTTTGCGGTATATACGAGGTACGCCTTAACGAAATTTTAAATTATAAACAAATGCTTGTAGGCGTATCTTGTATATACTCTATTATAAGCTGATTAAATTTTTGAGCGATGGAATGGATAACAACCAAACAAATACAAAGTTCTGATGGTAAAACGGAAAGTATACGATGTGAACTATGGCTAAACTTTTGAGCCAACACAATGGAATAAAAAAAAAGTCGCCTGTTTTGGAAATATATTTCTATGATAAAAAGTAGAAGGTGGTTGGTGGATTGACAATGCAAAAACAAAATGGTATGTGCATCCACCGCAAAAGCAATGTGAAATAAAATTCACTTATTTTCAAAGACAACCAATTGAAAAGTTTTATTCAAGTGAAAAGAAAATACCATATAATGATTTCACATTGGATTTTTGCAAGAAGAAAGCAATAGAAATATTTACAAGTAAACTAAATGACATCGTTTTGCAGTGCGGTGGAAAAATTTAATTTGCTTATAACGTTTGCAGCTAACCGAAGGCAGGATTTACCACAAACCGAACCACGAACTGCCCTTAGCCCCTTTTCTTGAGTAACCTTGTACAAGAAAGTGGTTTATAATCCAACCTCTCCTGATTACCTAACCCAGGGTCAACACTTTTGCACAGTCACTATCGGTCTTTGTTGCTTATAACGGTCGGGTATATGCTAGGTTGGGGATTTCGGAGACGAAATTTTCAATCGAAGCACAATGACCCCAATCTTGCATATACTTGTTATAGCCAAGTGCTTTTATTAATTAAACAATTAAAATAAATAATATATGAACTCAACAGACAAAGCAAGTCAAATGATAATTGACTTACAGGATAAAAACGTAAAACTAAGAATTGGTCTTGGAAAACTATTGCAGATTTGCAAGAATACAAAAATGAATGAAGAATCAGAAAGTTGGAATCATTTTATGGGACTTGCTCAACAAATGATGGATGAAACAGACCCAAATGGTAAATGGAACGGTATTCGTCTTTAGCATTGGCTATAACTGCTACGGCTATGAGCAGTAGCGGATTTGAAACACAAAACTTTAAATAACAGATAATTATGATAGTAGAACAAATGTTGAATAACGCACCGAAACCGCTATTGCACATAGCCGATGTTAGTGGCAGTGCTTTGTTCAATGCGGACTGTATGGATATTTACCTCTTATTCCTGATAAATCGGTTCAACTTATTTTGGCAGATTTGCCTTATGGAACGACTGGATGCAAGTGGGACAGTATAATACCATTTGAGCCACTTTGGGAGCAATACGAAAGGATTATTAAAGACGATGGGGCAATAGTATTGTTTGGCTCACAACCATTTACAAGTGCATTAATAATGAGCAACCCAAAACTTTTTAAATATGAGTGGGTGTGGGAGAAAAGCAAAACTTCAAACTACGTTCATTGCAAATACCAACCATTAAAAGCACACGAAAATATTTTGGTATTTTTCTAAATATCCATCTGCTCAAAACTCCGCTAAAAAAAATATGATTTACAACCCACAATTTACAATGGCAGAACCATACAATAAAGGAAAGGTTAGTAATTCAAATGGTGTTTTGACAGGTGGAAGAAAAGAAAGGGTTGAAGTAAAAAGTTTGGATGGTAAGCGATACCCACGAAGCGTTCAGTATTTTAGAACTGCTGAATGTGAAAATCAAGTTCATCCTACTCAAAAGCCACTTGCTTTATTAAAGTTTTTGGTTGCTACTTACTCAAATGAAGGAGAAATAGTGTTAGATAATGTAATGGGTAGCGGAACTTGTCCACTTGCAGCTAAAGAGTTGAACCGTTCTTTTATTGGAATTGAAAAAGAGGTAAAATATTATGATTTGGCAGTTGCTCGTGTGTTCGGGTAGCATTGCCACTAACTACTTATATGCACACCTTTAGTAAACATATACAACGTATTTTGTCGGATATGAACATATTAAAAAATTAAATCACAATTAAATAAATAAAATGAGTACAATAACTTTAGAATGCAATGTTACCGAGTTTGACATAATTCCTAAAAAAGAAAACGATGAAAATGTTTTTGCAATAAACAATAACTGTTTGATTATAAATCTTATGGATTCAAGAAAAGATAAAATTTTAACACAAACTGAAATCTCAAAAGAAGATGCTGTCGAACTTGCAAAATTAATTTTTCTAAAATACAATAATTAAAATGAGTATATTTAAAAAATCATTAATGGAGTTAAATGTTCTAAGAACAGAAGAGGGGTATATTGATTTGCCAAAAGAAATAATTTATAGATCAGGGGATCATATAATTATAAACGATAAAGAGTATGTAATTGAAATAGTGAAATACCATGTATATAATGGTAAAATATTTCAAATAACTTATATTCCTTTAAAAGATAATGCAACAACAAAAATAAATTAAAACAAGTGAAAAGCGGTAATCGAAAAAAGCAAATAAATAGACTTAATAAATTCGTTGAAAAATACAACGAAAAGCTGTATGATGCATTTTGTGATAATCATAAAACAGGTAATTATATGGATTGGAAATCAATTAAAATACAAAAGATAATAGATTTTGCCACTAAGAAGTTAAAGCATAAAAATAATAACGGATATCAAACATACTGGACAATATTTTGCAGATGGATAAAATTTAATAAATTATCTTATTCGCCAAATTAAACAACCCACATCACACCTGTCAGTTTAGACCTGACAGGAAAACTATAAGACATGAGAATATCCGGCTTCTACGCTAACCTCCAGGGAGAGATCATTGAGATAGTGGACCAACCACTCACAAAGTATAACAAACACGTTTGGCCCACAAGAGAACTTGCTGAGGGCGCAATGGCACTGGCTGAGTGGCTAAGATATTACCAATTGGAATTCCCAGGAAAAACAACTGAGGAAATTCTCAAATCCGAAAAGTGGCCAGAATTTTCAAAGAAGCATTTGGACCTATTCATTAAATCTCTACCGTTATTTATCTAAAAATATTTTTGCACAACCCATTGATATTAAATAAATTCTTAATATTTTTGCAGACACTCTTGACTATGAAAGCACTTAAAGAAACACTTTTGGTATGGCTGATTTTTTAGCATTATATACCTAATTGTTGTTTTGATTGTATGAAAATAGCTTTGACAATTCCGGGATTCTCGGCACATGGTGGAATAAATGTTATTTTGGAATGGGCAAACAGACTGTCGGAGTTCCATGAAGTAACATTGATAACTTCTAAGTTGGGTAAACATCAATGGTATCCACTAGATAAGGCTGTTAAGGTCACAACTGACATTTATTTAAAAAAATATGATTGCCTGATAATTTGCAGCCCACATCATTCATTTTTACTGGAAAGCAAACATCTTCCTGAGAAGTGTTTTGTCTTTATGCAGATGTTGGAGGACAAATTTAAGCCTCAAGACATTGCTTGGCAAAGAGCGTGTAAAGCATTTTACAATGCTAAGTACCCGATGTTTTATATATCGGAATGGAATTATGAAGAAATCAAAAGATCAAACGACCAGGATGTTTATTTAGGAAATGGAGTGAACTTTGATTTATTCCCTTTGGAGACTCCCGAAAAAGAAAATGTGATACTTGTTGAAGGGTGAGAGCCAAGCAATCCTACAAAAGACGTGGATTACGTGGGGCAAGAGTGGCAAAGGAACTCAAAAAATTGTATGGCTGTAAAGTTCTTGTTTATTCTCAATTGCCTTGCAAAGAGTACATGGAAGTCCCTGACGAATATCATGTTAAACCAAATTTGGAAACATTGAACAGTCTTTATCGGAGGGCCAAGATTTTCATCAAGGCTACAAAATGTGACGCAAGAAGCACCGCACCACTTGAGGCAGCAACAAAGCAATGTGTTGTAGTTCGTGGAATTGACAGAGGGGATGATGATTTAGACGTAAGCAATTGTTACAAAACAGATTACAATTTTCAGCACGTTTTAAATTCGGCTAAGTTCGCTTGTGAAAATTACTTGCATGGAATTTTGAAGGCTCAGGAATTGCAAAGAAATATAGTACAATTCGACTGGCCCTATTACATGGGAATTGTAAATGAAGAAATAAGCAAATAATTTAAAATCAATAAAAAATGGAACAGAAAATTAATGAAATCGAATTGAACGGCATTAAATATGTGCCAAAAGACAGCATTTTAAAACCTGAATTTACAGGCGACATTAAAATAGTTGTATTACAGCGTGGATGGGTTTATATTGGTAGGTTTGAAAGAACCGGTAATGATTGTAAACTTCATAATTCATACTGCATCAGAACATGGGGAACTACAAAGGATTGCAAGAACTTGTTAACGGAGCGACCTCAGCGACTAAATTAGACAAGTGCGAAGGCGTTGTAGAATTTGATTGGCTTACAGTAGTTCATACAATTACCGTAAATAAAGAATCATGGAAGCAAATCGGATAAATATTAATTTCGAAGATTCACAAAATACATACGGGGACGGGGACGGTTACGGTTACGGTTACGGGGACGGTTACGGTTACGGGGACGGGAACGGGAACGGTTACGGTTACGGTTACGGTTACGGGGACGGTTACGGGGACGGGGACGGGGACGGTTACGGGGACGGTTACGGGGACGGGGACGGGTATTAAAAGAAAATATAAATGAAAACTTTAATTTTAGGTTGTGGTTCCCATGTGAACACCAAAGAAAAGGACCACATATACTGTGATTTAAGACCTTATCAGAACGTGGATGTTGTTCATGACCTTGATGTTTACCCTTGGCCATTTGAAGATAATTCAATTTTGAATATTTCAGCAGTCCACCTGGTAGAGCATTTAAAAAACGGATTATTGCCGTTCATGGATGAATGTTGGCGAATTCTCATGCCTGGGGGAGCATTGTATATTGAAACACCTTGTGCAGGGATGGACCCTGATTTGGAGTTTGCAGACCCCACTCATGTGAGATGTTACCGACCGCACACATTTACAAATTATTTTCTTAGGTCTGAAATTGGAAAGCTGAATTACACAACAAGAGCCTGGAATATACTTCATTTATCAGTTCCGGAATCAGGCCCAAATAAGAATTGCATCATTGTTCACTGTAACGCAATTAAATGATTGGAATAGTTGCCATAATATACCAGGAAGAATATTGGAAGGAAACTGAACTCCTTTTGGCTCAGACAAACGACCCAGTTTATTTGGTTGACCGGAAAGGAGTTGGTTCAATGAGTGAGGCGTACAACACCGGGTTCAAAGAGGCAATGAAGGATAAGGAGTATGAATGGATTTGGTTTGTCTCCAATGTGACTTTTAAAATTAAAGATTGGCAGAATATAAAAAACCTTGCCAATACTTTGACTGACTATGCAGCTATCAACCCGGTTTATAATTCTGACCATGCCCATTTAAGGCCCGGACATTCTGAATTTTCAGTTTACGATATTCCATTTGTGGAGTTTACGGCCCCATTGGTTCGTGCCAGTGTATTCAAAGAAAACCCACTTGATGAAATGTTGCCTTATTGGGGACAAGACTTAGACTGGTCTTACAGGGTGAAACAAAACGGATGGAAACTGGCAGCCTGTTCAGAAATGGTTTTGGGTCATAGCTATATAAGGGAATCAGAACCCAACAAGATTACAGAGCAGAGGAAAAAATTAAGATTCCAAACTGATGCCGGAACCCATAAGAGACTGATTGAGAAATATGGACAAGATTGGAGAAAGATTATTTGGCCAAAAAATTAAAATATGCAACTTGACAAAACAGGAAGGGAACATGAGGTTAACTTTTGGAAAGGATTTGTAAAAACTCAAAGATTCTTAACCCAATGGGTCCCGGAAATTAAGACCGAGGAATTAGATATGGGAGTTTACAGATTTCTGAGAGATATGGATAATCCAAAAGTCTTAGATGTCGGCTCCGGAGTGGTTTCAATTCTTAACGGAACGGTAAAAGACCTTGACGCAGCAGACCCACTGGCAGAAGATTATAAGCAGATATTTGACTACGAGGCTCACAGACTTATTCCACCGCTACCATTTGCCGGGGAAGAAGTTGGACAAAACTTTTTTGAGCAATACGATGTGGTTCACATGAGTAATGCCATTGATCATTCAGTTGATCCTCATGCTGTTTTTAAGAATTTGATTGATGCGACAAAGAACGGAGGGTTCATTATAATCCAGGGTTTTGAGAATGAGGCAATCTTTGAAAATTACGAGGGATTTCATCAATGGAATATCACCCAGGATGGGGTTCATATTTACGCTGCAAGGAAGAATGAAAGACCAAGACAGTTAATTGATGAAAGGATTGAGCCATTTTCTATTCACAAAAATAAATTTGAACACAAATCTTGGTTTGTATGGATAGCACAAAAAGTAGTATAGACACCTTATTGGTTGATTGTGATGGAGTTCTTACGGATGGGAAAATGTACATGGACCACACCGGAGAAAAACCATTTAAGGCGTTTAACTCAAAGGACATCAGAGCCATCAGGGAGATTGTGGCAATGGGAATCAGGGTTATAATTGTAACTGCAGATGATGGCAGCATCAATGCCAAATATGCCGAGAAGGTGGGAGCTGAATTGATTCAATCCAGGGACAAAGGAAAGTTGCCTTTTGAAAGTTTTGGTAAATTCTGGGTGGTATGTGATGATGTCTGGGACCTACCAATGGCACTAAAGGCAGACAAAGTATTTTGTCCTACGAATGTTGATGCAAGTATTTTAAGACTTAGCCCAACCATAATTCAAAAACAAGGAGGTGAGGGCGTTATCGCTGAGGTGGTAAGATGGATTTAGTTTATGTCTTGGGATCGGGTTCAAGATGGGGGGATAACGAGCTGAGATATTCCCTGAGATCGGTTGAGAAGTATTTAACCGGCTATGACAAAATTTTCCTTGTTGGAAATAAGCCGGATTGGGTCAAAAACGTGACGCATATTCCGAAGCAAGATATACCATGCAAAGAGTGTTCGATTAAGGAAAAGATTTTAGCAGCCTGTTACGATCATAGACTCAGTGAGGACTTTTTATTTTTGAATGATGATCATATTTTTTTACAAAAAACAGAAACATATGAAATAAAATCGTATTTTTACGGCACACTAAGCGAATGGATTAACCGAAGATCACCGAAGGAAAGGTATTTCAGATGCCTTTCAAACGCCAAGGCAGAATTAGAGCGTTTCGGGTTGCCCACTTACCATTTTGATATACACGTTCCGATTGTTTATAACAAAACCCGTTTCATTCAGGCAATGGATACCTACAACTGGAATCTTACTGAGGGAATGGTAATAAAATCACTCTATGGGAACACCTTTTTTGAAAACCCTGTAGAGTATTTGGACTGCAAGATAAACGAAGGAATAAATTTGGAGCAAATCGAAAACAGGGTGAAAGGTAGATTTTGCTTTTCATTTGGCGACAAGGGGTTGAATATGCACTTAAAATACTTCCTGAATAAGAATTTTTTAGACCCATCGAAATATGAATGAGTTTATATTTTTTGCAATCGGTTTATTTTCGGGAATATTATTAGCGTGGTTTAAGAGTTGGTTGAAGGAATTTCTTGAAAAGATGGACGAATACGACCCTTGGAATCAATACTAAAATTTTATAAAATGGCACAGAGCAGAGTTAAAAAAGAAAAGGAGAAAAAAGAAGTAAAAGCCCAAGTATGGCTAACGGCAACACAGCGTAAGAAATTTGATCGAAACGCAAAGAGGGCCGGAATGAGTTTGACTGATTATTTTGTGGAAAGATGTTGTTAAACGGGAATTGTGATTTGATTTTTTCATTTACTCCCTGGTGTTATCATGACTACATCAGGGGAGGTTTTAAAGATTGAAAATTTGGAGAAATGAAAACGGCAACATTAATTAAAAGGACATTTTTGTTTTTTATTGCCACAGCATTACTATTGTTGTGCGAGAGGGGTTATAAAAATTACGCAACAAATAAAGCCGTAAATGAATTTGTAGAGACTTCGTTAGAAGTAATGCTTTTACTCGGTTTGTTTTATGGTGAATTTTACCAATGGTTTGAAACCCACACCGACCCAATAATAAAGAAGGTGCAGGATTTTTTTAATCGAAGAAATAATGGGTTATGATTGACGATTATACAAGGAAGAAAGTGTATAAATTACAGGAAAGGGTACAGAAACTTGAATCTGAAAATGAAATGCTTAAAAGGAAAATTGTTGACATAATGCACATTTTAGCGATGTTTTATTTCATGAAAACGTTTCAAATGAAACAGTTGCAAGGTTATCAAATTTAAAATTTTTTGAGTAATGGATGATTTTACCAAAGTGTTTATATTTGTTATGTTGTGGCTTAGTTTGATATTAATTATTGAGTTTGTAGTTGATTACTATTATAAAAAAGACAAATGACAGCAATACTATTAGGCTTATCCGTTGCGGTAATCGTAATTTATGCAGGAATCCTTATTGCGGCATTTAGCGGAGAGGATGAGCCAAATTAACCAAATTGTTGAACCCACCGAAATGGTATTAAAACGTCTAAACCAATGGAAACAATAGTCACAATAATAGTTATATCACTGTTTGCGCTCATCTTGAACGCATTCAAAGTAAACAGCGATCAATCCTCAATGCAGAGGCAACTGGAATCACAACACCAACAAATACAAGCACTCAAAGCAAGATTGGCAGCATTAGAGCCAAAGGATGAGATAGACCAATTCATGGACAAAATCAATAAAATATAAAATGAACATATCAGGTAAAATCCACAAGATATTTCCAGAAGAAAGGAAATCGGATAAATTCACAATGAGAAACTTTGTCCTTGACACTGGCGCAAGGTATGGCAACTTAGTCATTTTCCAATTGACAAACGACAAGTGTGGCCTTGCCGACAAAGTAAAGCCAGGGGATAATGTTGATGTCTCATTCGACATTGTGGGCAATGAATCAAAGGATAGGTTCTTTGTTAACCTAAACGCATTTAAGATTGAAAGGAACTAATCAGAGCCTAAAAGTATTTTAAACAAAATGCGCCCTAACATTCAGAAAAGGATTGATGAAGTGGTTTAAAAAGAAAACTTATTAAATGGCCAAGGAAAATATAATCAAAAAGTCAGATTTAATACCTGATAATAAGAACTTCAATAAAGGTTCTGAATTGGGACAGGAATTAATAAAAAAGTCCATTTCAAAATTCGGGGCAGGTCGATCAATTCTAATAGATAAGAATAACCGAATCATTGCAGGGAACAAAACAACTGAAAATTTTGAAGGTGAAGACGTTTTAGTAATCGAAACAACTGGAGAAAAACTAATAGCTGTAAAGAGAACGGACATAGACTTGGATACTCCTGAAGGCAGAGAAATGGCACTTGCTGACAATGCAACGGCAAAAGAGAATATTGTTTTTGATGCGGAATTGATAGAGGCAGAGGTTGGTGAGGCTGTTTGTGAGGAGTGGGGTATAAAAACTGCCATAAAATTAGAAGCCCAAGAAGATGATTTTGATGTACCGGAAGGTGGAATAGAGACAGATATTGTACTTGGGGATTTATTTGAGATTGGAGAGCATAGGTTGCTTTGTGGGGATAGTACCAACCCTGACCATATAGAAACACTTATGTGTGGCGTTTATCCTGACTTGATACACACCGACCCTCCTTATGGCATGAATGCTGTAAGTAAAAGCGGAGTATTAAAGGCGAGCTACGGAACAGATATAATGGGTGACGACAACCCTGATATTGCTAAGGATGCGTTTACTCTTATTTATTCATTATACCCAAATTCAAAGCAGATTTGGTGGGGGGCTAATTACTATTGTTCTGTATTACCTGATAGCGAATGTTGGCTTGTATGGGATAAAAACAATGGCGAATCAGACCAAACAGACTGCGAGTTGGCATGGGCAAACTTTAGAAGCGTAGTAAGACAATTCACTCAAGCAAGTGAAAAAACAAACAGAGTTCATCCAACACAAAAGCCAGTAAGCCTTGTTTCATGGATAATGAAGCGGTTTAAATTATCAAGCAACACTATTGCTGATTATTTTGGTGGAAGCGGAACTACTATGGTTGCCGCAGAACAAATGGGGAAACAGTCTTTTTTAATGGAGCATGATCCAAAATACTGCCAAATTATAGTTGACCGAATGTTAAAACTCGACCCTGCGTTAATAATTAAAAAGAACGGAGAAATATATAATGCCGAAGCCAAGTAAGCAAATAATAATTGATTCAATCATTAAAGGGATTGAAAAGGGCAAAGACCGAGGCTCTTTGTTGTCCACTATTGGCAAAAAATGGCAATTGAGTCAAAGGACATTTGATAGGTATTTAAAAACAGCAAACGAACAGCATACAGAGGCCCAACAAGCCATCAAAAGTAAATTGGTTGATATTGATACCCAGGCTGCTATTGATGCCCGTAAAAAGGAGATAGTGGCCATTGAAGAAAGGAAGGAACTTTTATCTAATATAGCAACTGGTAAAATAAAGGTAAAAAGGCCTTTTGTTATTGGTGGCAAGATTATGGAATACCCGGAAGAGCCGAGCCATAATGATAGAATAAAAGCATTAAGCGAGTTAAACAAAATAGAGGGAAGTTATCAGCCACAAAAAATAGAGGCCGAAATATCTGGAAGTGTTAAAACAGTGATTCAATTATTTGAAGATCAGCCACCATTGATTGAATGAGATTAGTAAAATTCGACCTTACAGGTGACAAAGCAAATAAAAAACAAATTGAGTTCATCCGTGCCGTATTTGATAAGCGAAGGATTGAAACAACATATGCCTATGGTGGGGCGGTAAGGGGTGGAAAGACCTTTGTAATTTTGTACTGCCTACATTTGTTGGCCCGAAATTACCCAAATTCAAAATGGGTGGTTGTGAGAGAAGACCTTCCTGCACTTAAGACCACCACAATTCCAAGTTTTAATAAATTAATTGATGCATCGAAGTACGGCAAATGGAATTATTCAGTACCGATAACTTATACCTACAACAACGGAAGCCAAATAATTTTCAAACCTGAGAGTATTACCAATGATCGGGATTTGAATTCATTCCTGGGGTTGGAATGCAACGGTTTGTTCCTGGAACAGGCAGAAGAATTGAGCGAAAGCATGTATGATATGGCACTGCAAAGAGCAGGATCGCACTACATCGACCCGATGCCGAAGCCTTATATTTTCATGTCATTTAATCCGAGTCAGACATGGACAAAAGAAAAGATTTACATTCCATTCAGAGAAGGAGGTTTAAATACAAAGGTTTATTATCAAGAGGCATTGCCTTCTGATAATCCTCATGTCACAAAAGAACAATGGGAGTCCTGGGACATGTTGCCCGAAGAAATGAAGGCCCGAATGATCCAGGGAGACTGGACAGATTTTGGAGGAAAGAATCTTTGGTTGTATTCATTCAGACCATCCCATCATTTGCAGGAAAATTTGCAGTTTGATGATTACCATCCGATTTACGAGGCATATGATTTTAACTATTCTCCGACTACTTGCCTATTGTATCAAGTGATTAGGGATAAGCAAACAGAAGGCGGTGGGATATTTTTCTTGAAGGAATTTTCGGTTGAAGGTGGAACAGAAAGGCTATGTAATGAGGTGAACAGATTTTTTGATAATGAGTTAAAAGGCTACAAAGGATTTTCATATGTCACTGGTGACGTATCAGGAACCCAAAGAGATACCAGGGGGAATTCTACGGACTACGAAATCATTCAGCGAGTGAGAAGAATTCCATTATCCAGATTTATTGACACAAGGTCTATGAACCCCAAAATGGATTTCTCAAGAGACATCTGCAATATAGCATTCCATAATGATTTGGTCTTTGTAGATCGGAAAAAATGCCCTATCTTAGCGAAAGAATTGAGCCTTGCAAAACCCAATGAGAACGGGAGGGGATTGTTTAAAAATCGCAAGGCATACAAGATGGACAGTTTCGATGCGATGAGATACGGAATTCATGCCGTGTGTAGTTCGGACAGTGATGTAGTTCAATTGGCGAGGGTAGTGTACGGGAGAGAAAAGTAAACACCTAAACAATGAGATACCTAATTTTGCTTTTGTTATTTTCTTGCGTTAAAGAGGATAAATCAATTCAAGTACAGGAACCAATACAGGCACTAAATGCGGTGCAATGTGATTCTGTTTATTATTTACCTGTTTATTCGGGTAGAATGATGAAGATTTTACCCAGGACAATTGTACCTTGGAATTATAAAGGGCAAAGATATTGGTTTGCAAAGGGATATGCATTTTCTATTGTTGACCCATTTAATTATCAGCAAGACAGCCTAAAGGAAAGGGTTGTGTTCTCTGACACAGTAATGATAAGTTATTCTGATACCTTCTATATCTGTAAGAAGTATTTTAAATGAAAATAGTACCTGAGAACACCCTAAATAAAGTTACCGAGCAAGTAGCACCGATTAAGAAGCAGAAAAGATTATTGGGTAAAATTATCCCTATGCCTGGACACAGAGTATTTCAATTGGACATATCAACTGGACAAGTTACCGAAGCAGAGTATGAGAATGACATCGAAATAACTCTTGGTAGGGTAATCAAGAAGATAAAACATCGGCCATACTGCATTTATCAGTCTGCTTTGAACTTGGAGAATGCAAAAAAGAAATTCCTAAAAATTATTAAGAGTGAATTGGAGAAAACTGTTTAAGAAGAAAAGAAGTGATTTAAAGTTCATCGGGAACATGGAAGGGCATAACTTTTATGTAGTGTTCAATCCTTCCGAGTTGACTTATACAAGATACTTTACTTATGTCCAGGCGGTGCAATTATCAGGGTTCAAATTATTGAAAGAGCATTTGGATATTTGTTTGGACCTGATTGATCAAAGCATATCAGAGGGGAACATTGCGAGAATTGCACACATTACAGATGCAATCAGAGGGTATCAGAACTTGTATCTGTCAAATGATTTGATGAAGGAGGTTGTGAATTGTTTTATTTTGATTGATGATGAACCATTAACAGAATTCAGCACTTCGCACACACAAACCAAATTAGCATTGTACGACAATAATTTGGAAATACGCTTTTTTTTTATCAATTTTGCAATGGATTTGCTGCGGAACTTGGTGAGTTTACCCGAACATATTCAGCCAGAGGAATACTTGAATTCAAAAGCAGTGAAGCTGAAGGAGACGGCCTTTTGGAGGGTCTTGAACCTGAAAAGTGGATTGGCGCACTCTACGACAAAATAATAGAGATTACAGAAGAAGTTAATGAACAGACAATACGTTCAGCGAAAGTATTGGGCGTGTCTGATCAAACATTGGAGGGAATGACATTGGGGCGGTATTTGGAATCTTTGATTATTCATAAAAAATTACAGAATGGCCGACAGCATATACGACCTGATAGCAACGATCAAATTTCAGTATGAGAATGAAGGGGCAAAAGAAGCGGCCAATGATTTGAATAAAATTGATCAGGGAGCTGCAAAGGTTTCTGGCACTTTGGGAACAGTGGGAAACACTGCCGAGAAGTCAGCGCAAAAAACATCATCGGCATTTAAAGAGGTTGGTAACGAAATTCGGGCAACTCAGAATAAAATTACTAAGGGTCCGACTGTCACAGGTGACCCAATGAAGGGATACACCGAGGCGGTAAAGAAGTCTTTACTTTCTCTCGATGCGGTTTATGAAATCAATAACCAAAAATTAGCTGAGAAGGATAAGAAGTTTTCCATATTCCGGGCAGAATTGCAGAAACAAGGATTGGGACTTTCTGAAAGAGAGATAAAAACTTACTACGAAAATGTTTTAGGTATTACCGAGAAATACAATTCAGAGATAGCCAAAGCAGACCAGGGCAATTTAAGTACAAAGCAAAGAGCTGTCGAACAATTAAAAGTTGGAGTTACCCAAAGAGTGAGCCAAATAACCGGAATAGACCCCGGAACTATTGGAGAGATCGGAAGCAAGTTGACTGGTGGAGCTGTTGGGGCTACTGCATTGGCTGCCGGAATAGCATTGGCTACGGTTAAACTTGCTGAATTCGCTGAGGAAGAAGATAAGGCAATAACAAATTTTGCCTCAATTATCGGATCAGTGAGACTATCTGAGACGCTTGTAGACGAACTTGATACATTAGCGACTCAAACCAAATTCACTGGTGACGAGTTGCAAGATGCAGCATTCACTTTACTTAAGTTTGGAGTTGCAGCGGAAGACGTACCGGACAAGATCAAAAGCCTTGGGGATGTTGCAGCAGCTACAGGGGTATCATTAGGAACGTTGGCAGACATTACCGGAAGAATTGATTTTAGAGGGTTTGCCAATCCAAGGGAGTTAAAAGTATTGGAGCAACAAGGAATCCCCATCTTTGAAAGTTTGGCAGCGGTTACCGGCAAGACAGTTCAGGAACTTAGGAAGCTAAAGAAAGTAAGTGACACCGATGTGAAGGCTGCATTTGCTCAAATGAGCCAAGAAGGTGGAAAGTTTGCCGGAGTGTTGGAGCAGCAAAGTCAATCATTGACATCTTACAGGAAAAGGTTAAGTGATGCATTCACGAACATAAAAGAATCAATCGGCCAGGCGTTTCTTCCGGCTGCAAAAGTCATTTACTCAAATCTGATTCCGGCACTCAACAAAGTTACTGAGATATTAACTCCATTGGTTAAAGTGTTTGGAGTAAGTTTAAAGAATCAATTTGAAATTATATTTGGCGCAATCAGTACCGGATGGAATTTGATCAGCTCAATAGTTGGCAATTTTGCAGGATTTGTCAATGATGTAACGAAACTTTTTGGACTTGATTTCTCCAAAATAGATTTCTCTGCATTGTTTACCGAGTTTTTGGCTACAATCAATGCAATTTCAAATGTGATAGATGATTTTTTCAAAAATGTAGGGACCGGAGGCAAGATAGTTTTCAAAGAGATTGTGAGGGTTTTTGAAACGGCATTGGGTAAAGTATTCCAAAATATACCGGGGCTGCAGTCAGTGGGTAATAAGTTATTGGGTTTGGCATTTGTGAAGCAGAATGAAATTAACGAGCTGCAGAAACAAAAGATTGACCTTCAAAAGGAGTTCAACAAGGAATATCAAAAATACCTTGACATGACTCAGAAGGAAAACGCCCAGAAGTTAGAGGAAGAAGAAATAGATAACGATGCATTAGCCAGACAAGCGAAATTCAGAGAAGAAAGGGCAAAGGCATTGCAGGAAGTAAAACAGATAACGGCAGAATTGAGAAAGCAGTATGAGGATGTGCAGTTGGATGGATTGTTTGACCCTAAGAAGATAATTGACCAAAGGGATGTTATCAATACTCAGAGGGCATTAATAGATCAGGCCCAAAAGATAGCCAATGCGGTAAATACAGCAACTCAATTAAGCAAGAAGTACAAAATACAGATACCTTTCACGGTTGATGTAGATTCTTTCTTTTTGCAAAATGAAATCCAAAAAGGTTTAGAGACGTTGCCTGATGCGTTGGTCATTCCAGAGATTCCCATCCTAATGTCCGGGGCTGTTTCTTTGGATGTGAATTTGGATAGGCAGAAGACTTTGGCAATGTTGGAAAAGGAGATTTCTTTTTTCAAAGACTTGCCCGATGCTGTAAAGAACAAAACAGTTGATGTACTTGTCAGCCTTGGGGTAAAGATCACTCCCGAAAGTGCAGAAAAAGCAAAGGCTGAATTGGATAAAATTATCAAAGATGTTACTGCATTGACAGACCCGACTCAATCTGTTGAATTAGCCAAAGCAATACAAGAGGGATTAAGTGAGGGAATAAGTGAGGGAGAGATAGCGAGGGTGCTGTCTGAGAAGTTTAATTTTTCAGAGAAGCAGATTGCAGCTCTAATTAAACAGTTTAAAGAAAATGCAGAGGGATATTTTAAAGAGGAAGATTCGTTTCTTAAAAAAGCATTTGATGGGATATTTGGATTTAAAAAGGATGGCACAAGTTTTCTTGGCAAAGCAGAAGAGGCGTTACTCAAAGACGCATTAAACTCCGCAGCGACACAAATCAGCGCATTCACAGACACATACATCCAAGGAGAACTTGACAAGACAGATTTCTTAATCAGTCAAACTGAATCAAGGATTGATAAATTAAAAGAAATTGCAGATCAAGGCAATTCCGAACAGCTCCAAATTGAGGAAGATAGGTTGGCAGAGTTGACCAAAAGGCGTGAGGCATTTGCTCAAAAGCAAAAGCAGATCGCAGCGGTTGAGATTGCAACTTCTCAGGCAGTTGCAGCAGCCAAATCAATACAGGGTTTAACATCAGCATTTGCAGCCGGTGGCCCTGCCGGAATTGTTACTGGTATTGCCTACTCAGTTGCATTGGCTGCCTCCATTGCGTCAATAATTGCAGGGGTGTCGAATGCGTTTGGTTCTATCCCTGGGTATAAGACAGGAACGGAATACATCCAAGGACCTGGAACGGAAACAAGTGATAGTATTTTAGTGAGGACTTCCAAAGGTGAGAGGATTGTAGATGCATCGAATAACAAGAAAATCGGAGAAACAAAAAACAAAGACTTGCCGAGGTTAGTCGAGAAAGGAAAAGAAGTGGAACGGTTGGTTAAGAATAGCGATTATCGGGAGATCATCAAGACAGGGTTAAAGGAAAGGTTGAGCAATTCCGAAAAGTCAAGTAATTCAGAGAAATTCGGAATTTCCGAAAAGTTGACAAATAATGTCTTGACAAATATGGACAAGTCCAAAATAGACAAGTCAGAAAAGGTACAAGTCAGCAAGGAAACGAGATCGGATTACGTCCGAATTGAGTTGGGTGGTCAAAGTATGTTGATCAGAGAGGACAAACTGAGGACAGCACTATCCAACACCGAGACAATAAAAGAAAAGGTTGAGAATACAAGGGAATTGGTAAGGGCCAATATGACCCATTTTAAAACCGATTTCGCCACCACAAAGACTGAGAAGATAAGAGAATCATTAGTCCCCATACTGACACCTGAGCGGTCCACATTGTTAAGGGTAATTCCATCGGATACCGAGACAAGGCAGCGAGAAGATGTCAATATCAAACTGGAATCTTTAGGTAACAAAATAGAATCAGGACTTAAGGAAATGGGCAAAAGAATTGCAGACATTCAGGTCATGGTAGATTTTAACGAGGATGGCATGATTGCGACTCAGCGAAGGAGAGAAAAGGACAGGATCAGAACCCAAAACATTAAACTTTGAACAAGATATTTATCAATAGTGTAGATTTTACCGAGTGGGTTATCGGTCTTGACGAATTCACCGTAACAGTTGAGCGTTCCGATTCGGGAGGGGTGGACCAATCAACATCGAACACCATCAGGATTATACGTGAAGGCTATGAGATATTTAAGGCGTTTTTCTTTGGTGAAATTTGTACTGCCCAGGATAAGATTTTAGAAGCGACAATAAAACTGGATTGCTGTGATACCGTTTTCACCTATGATATTTATTTCAAAGGGTGTGCATTTATTGATTACGTTTGCGAGGCGAGGGTATCAATGATCCAACGGTCAGCAGAGAAAGACGCATTTGAGAAACTCATAGGTAGTCCATTTTGGGCAGACAAATACAGTTATGTAAATGATGCGATCAATGCCGGAATGGTTCACAAATTGTCTTATGTGAAGGATGATGGGAACCGGGTAGGTTTGGGAGTTTACCTACTTTTATGGCCATTGTTGACAATTGTTAAGGCTATAGTAGGCGCCCTTGCCTGGTTGAATATCGTTGATGATGATGTCCTTGATTCATTTGATAGATTGGAGAATGACGCAGTTGGAGCCGGGGAATACAGGCCATGCCCAAACCTTGCTTATATTTTCAGGTGGCACTGCAATAATCTTGGGCTGACTTTCCAAAGTTCAATTCTAAATTCTGAGCCTTACAACAACCTGGTTCTGTATATGGCCCAAAATAAGGGCGGTATAAACTATGACAAGTATAATACCGATCACTGGGACGCATGGAACGCAGCGAATTTGAACCCGGTTGAATTATTGGAATCTTTAAAGCCTGTATTCAATGCTGAATGGATTATATCAGATGGCGTTTTATATTTTGAAAGAAAGGACATTATCGACTCATTGAGGGTTAATTTATTCAACATCCAAGACTCAGAGAAGGATGGGGATATTATCGACATTGGGGATGTCACAAATAAAGAACCCAATTTTGCTTATTGGGATGGCCGATATAAAGTAGATGCATCAGACAGCCAAAGTTCTCAAAACGTTCCGATGTATTCCGACATTGTGGAGTGGAACCCAACAAACATCAAGGCCAGAAAAGGTAAAAAGGAAGTTGTCGCAAATTTTGCACCAGCCAAGTTCACCAATGACATTAACGCCAATGGGTTTATGAAATTAATTTGGTACACTGCAGAACTTTTAGACTCATTCAACAACACAAGTAGAATGACCCATTCACTTGTGACTGGTCAAGATATTTGTTCTGAATTAAAACTTTTGATTGTAGATGAAAAGGAAGTGATCACTATTGATGGTTATAAATTTGTTGGAGTAAAGAGGCGCAAAATAAAGGACGGTCCGAATGGTGATGTTTATGAATACAATTGGGAAATGTGGTTCGATAAAGACCTTCCGGATCAGGAATTATATAAACGATTCCACTACATAGATGATCCTGAGAATCAGAAGAGCAGACCGATAAACTATGAAAGTATCACAATAAAACCAAGTGATTTTTGTACCTTTACAGAGAAATTGAACACCTACAAATTAAACATTTCGATTTCGCACAAAGATTTTGGGCAGGGTATTCCGGAAAAGTATGAGATAGACTTTTCTGAACAAACCGTTAAGTTTGAAAACATAAAATTTAAGTGTAGTTAATGGCCCTATATGTTGACACCACACCCCAATCAAGACAGATCAGCCCAGGCGGTATGTTTCGGGCGTGTTCTATATTTACCAGTGATGAAGTAATCCCGAATTCGACAAAGATTCATGTTGATATTGCTTTGTTTTTGGATACCGGGGAGCCTACTATTCCGGTACTTGAACCAAGATGGGAGTGCGAATTCCCAACATCAAACGGCACAACCGTTGAAATGTCTTTTGTGGGTTTGGTTTCCAAATATAAAAACCTTCAAGTAAGATTAACAAGACAGATCAATACAACCTATTTGGTTGAATTTGAATTCTTGGCAATTGCAGATACCGGGGATTATTTGGTCGCTCACGAATGGGCATCTGATATACTTTTAAAGGAATCAGCCAATGGAGGTTCTAACAACATTTACAACAACGGAAGTAAAAATATATTCATCAGGTCCTCAGTGATCTTTGATGAAATAATCACAGCCGAGGCGTTAATACCATGTACAGCGACTAAGTGGAATTCTGATGGTGAATATGGACTTACTCATACTTTGTATGTCGATGGAACAGAAGTAAACGGCTATATCTACAACAAGGACCTAAGAGTAGTTTTATTCGGTGGACCAAATATGTACACCTCAAGATACTTTGCAGGAATAATGAAGGTGTCAGGGGCCAATACAAGCGACCCACATTATGAAGCAACCAAATTACAATATGGATTAATTGGGTCAACTATTGAAACAGCGGAATTCTTCACTCCGAATGTGATTGACTTTGATAAACTTCAAAACGGAAAAGGATTAATTGAATATGCCGGAACTTATACCGAGGGAGAATTCACCATCGACTCAACCTATTTTGAGCCTGGGCAGCAGTATGTTATTTTTTGGGTTTACAAACAGTTTGATACATGGTATTCCCGAAAATCTGAGGTAATAAGCCAGATCATACCGGGACCAGTTCCAATAAAACCGGATATCACTTGCTCAATTATTGTAGACAATAATGAGACTCATGCGACTTGTTGCGTAAGAAATGCAGCCCCTTGTGTGAATTATGAATTCAAATCTGTACTTGATTATTCAGACTACAATACTCAATTAGGAACAGCAGGACTACCAGGTACTTTTTTTGATTACTTTGTAAGGTGCGACATTAAGTACAACACCACAAACGACTATACGACAGCTAAGAACATAAGCGAGTTGAACCCGACTTATGTATATAATAACACCGGTGGCAGCACATGGACCAGAGGGGTGCAAATGATGATTCCGGATAGTTTTGCAGGAGGGTCTTTATATTTGTTTTTCGATTGGATATTTAATATAAACGGAAATACGGACCATTGCATATTTCCAATGACCATTCATGTGGTGGATTATGATGATGCCGACTTTACTTTATTTAGTCATTCATCTTTGCCTGATGGGTATTGTTATGAAGACGGCAAACAACTTGCTTTATCAATAGTGGAGCCATCAGTTGACCATGTGAATTTATATTATTTAACAGCAAACGGCAAGATTTTAGAAGATCAGTCACCTTTGATTTTACCAACTACCGGAGGCGGCAATTTTGGATTTACGGTTGATTATACTCAACTTGAAGAAAATCAGGAATACTGTATCAAATTGGTGGCATATAAAGATAACACAATAACAGGCACTTGTGCATGTGAGACAATGGAGTTCAATGCTGTTGCAGATTGTGGTGGAAAATTCGTCACATGGGAGTTTGATATTCCTGGATGGGCCAATGTAGACATGGACTTCATCAACATAACATATCTTGATGCGTTCGGAATTATAAAACAGTACATTGTCAATGGTTCCACAAGCGGAAATTTCCAAACCCCAATAAAAGGATGGTTTAGGTTTGAAGTTGTTAGGACGGACGGATGTCACTACACCACATCATTTGATAACGGAGACGGACTGATCAGAAAAGAAGTTCCATTCTCATTCGGTAAGTGCCAGGAGGAAAAAGTAGAATTTGAACTTTGCGATGCAGTTACAGAAGAAACGGAAACAACACCATGCACTAATTTTCCTCAAATATCAATTGCCTGTTCATCCTTGGGTGTTGCTATACCAACATGGTCAGGCGAAGGAACAACAACATCAAGCGTGAAACAATATTCTTTTGATGGTTCAACCTGGTCAACATATACAGCACCTTTGGCAAGTCAAAAGGTTTTCTTTAGGTGGACATTAACATACAACGTGGGTGCCACTGGATGCGGTGACAAGGTGGTTTATTCTCATGCTGATTGTACAATTTGCGAACAAGCATAATGGAAAGATATATTTTATACTCCCCCGGAACAGTTGCCTGTGTTGACATTGACGGCAAGGCAAGAGAAATATGTTTGCCGGTTCAGAACAGATGTGTTTTAACCCCAACGGATAACATACTTGCAGACTGTGATAATACTTATGCATGTTCAAAGCAATGTGTTAAATATCCTTATCGAGTACCTTTTCAAATTGGGGATAAGATCATGTTCCAATTAATGTTCAGGGATCAGTATAATGCAGACCCAAAAGAACCGGTTGCAGGATGGGAGGATTTTGTTATTGCGACATTGCGAAAGATTGACGGGACAGAGATTACCGATATGGCTCAGTTTGCCTCAAGGTATTTTGTTTGCCACAATGGAGATAATTCATACCAGGTTATTGAGATTGATACCGGGATAGAAGGTTTTCCGGAATGTTTTGAGTTGGATTTTGTCGCTAAAAATGATTTAAACGAAACAACGGAAAGCGTCTGCACTCAGCAATTTTATGTACCTGATGAATGCCATGATATAATTTACTTTGAAGGAGTTTACTCAAAGAAAGATTGTGTTGGTAATTACTATGCAAAACCTACGTGTGTAGATGGGTTTAAGTTTATCAATAAATTAGGAATTGAAGCGAAGATAGTTGAACAGTTTCCGGAAGTTGAAAGGACATCAGGAAGGAACGGAAAATTATTGAGCAGCACCACACGAATGAATTATAAAATCATTCCTACAAAATTGATTCCGCAATTCATGGTGAACTATTTGAGCAAAATTATTTTTCAAGGAAGACAAATAAAAATTAACAATGAGACCGTAAAAATTAGTAACTTTGCAATGAACCCCGTAAGTGATTACAAAGGACTTTATAGATTAGAAATTACTTACAGCATAGAGTGTGCAACAGAGTGCTAAAACACTCAAATGATTCTAATAAAAAACAGAGCCGGTCTTGTGATTCCGATTAAACCGGATGTTTACGAAAGGAACAAAGAGAAATACGCAAAAGATGGTTGGAAAATTGCTGAACCAATGAGCGTCAAGAAACTTGGGAACAGACCAGTTGAAGTTAAAAAGAAGGACTAATCTAAGAGAGTGCAGCAGAGTTTTTTTAACTTTAAAAACTTTGTAAAGCATGAAATGTGCATCTTTAACTTGTGCCGGATCTTCAGTTGTGATCCCACAGAGATACTTAAACGATTGTGACGCTAACGAGATACAATCAGCGTGTTACACTGGACTTGCAATTGCACGTTGTGATTGGGTCCCAACTGATGTAACAGACACCGCAGAAATCGAAGCAGCAGTACTTGCAGGAAAGATAAAACTTTTACCAAAGGGTAAAATCGTTTTAGAGACTCCTTCTGATGTTGTTGAGGAAGATTACTCAGGATGTTTTGACCGTGTTGTAGTTAGAACCGAAAGGTTGGTAAATTACGAAACATGGTTGTTCAAAGCCGATCACAGTGATGAAGATTACTGGACTGAGGTTTGCGAGTTGTTCCAAAATCAGCGAGTGACTTTGATCTTAATCAAATCTGATGGTTACTTTACACTTGGAAACGAGTGGGCCGACTTCGTAAAAGGCGGTTACATTGGAACGGACCCAGATCATGCTCTTGGACTTGAAGCATCTTTGACTCAGAACTTCTCAGTTGACAGAGGGGATGCAAAAGGAAAAGCAAGATGGAAAGCTCAATTCCAATTAAATTACAATTGCGTATTACAGCATGTTACCGTTCCTGGTTTTGTTGACGCATTGGCAGACAGCGAAAGCGCATCATAATTAAAACTCAAAATTTAGCCGGGGCATAGTGATATGTCCCGGTATATTTTATGATTAAAGCGGAAGATGTACTAAGAGATTTTAATGATCTTGGCAAAGGTTATACTATGACCTTTGACCAGGAAAGGTATCTAAATAAATTTGATACCGAAAAATCAAAAATACCTGTAAAACATCAAGTTTATCTACAGGCAATCAACCACAACCAAAGGTTAAGCAAGATTGATTTATTGTCGAAGAAAAGACCTGGTGAACCTGAACACATCAAGGATTACCGGAATGAAAATATTCGACAAATTACTATTGAACCTATTCGTAAATTTTCAGTAGAATGTACTAATGTTTGGGTAGGCGGTGGATTTGAATTGAGGGATGTTCCAGAATATGTTTCGGAATGGTTGAAGTCAAGGCCATTTATGAACGATGGGATGAAACTTAGTTTGGATCAATGGGCCACAGAGGTTGTTTTGCCTTATTCATTTGTAGACCCAAATGGATTACTTTTTGCCGTTCCTGTTTTGGATGAAACCAAAAAAATAGGAAGGGTAGATAGTTATTTAATTCCATTCAACAAGGTAGTTTATAAACCTGAGTACATTGCATTTGAAGCCGGAAAAAGAGGCGAAGATGCATTCTATTATGCTGCCGACCTTGATAATTGGTATTCATTAGAACCATACAGAGAAGGTAATCAATTAAAATACCGTCTTGATGTAATTTATGTGCATGGTTTAAAAATGATGCCGTTCACCATGATGCCTGGGGTTATTTCAAGCAATCCAAAAGGTGAAAAATACAAAGAGTCTTATTTACAATCAGCGTATTCTCATGCTGATGAAGCATTATGTGCATACTCGGATGATCAGGCGGTGAGAGTTAAAGCAGCGCACCCAATACTTGTGATAGGGGATGTGGTTTGTTCTGCTCCTGGATGTATCAAAGGACAGGTTAAAACAGATGATGGTTGGGTAGAGTGTGAAAAGTGCAGCGGAACAGGACACCTTAGAAGTCCAGGACCAATGGAATATTGGAACAATACAAGAACTATTGTGGATGATAAGGCACAAAATAACCCTACTTATCTAAACCCTGATACTGCCGTTTTGGAATTTGTTTCTAAAACATGGGCCTATCACTTTGAATTAATGAAGAAATCTTTGGGAATTGATGCCCTGATTGATTTGAATGAGTCAGGCGAAGCGATGTTGCACAGGTTGGAACATCTTAAGACTCAGATTAGGGTCTGTCTTATAGGACTTGCAAATACAATGCAGGACCATTTATATATCGTAACCAAGTATTTCTACAACGGTGCCACAAACGAAGAATACCCAACTTATAATATTCCTTTAAGCATTGAGATAAAGAATCCTGAGATTATAAAGGAAAAAATTAAGACCTCTATCGGGGTTGAGAGGGTTACCAATGTGATTGATTATTATAATTTGGTTTACGCCAATGATCCGGTGATGAAAAAGCTCATGGCATTCATTGCCCGAAAATACCCACTGGCAACATATTCTAATGATGAGATAATCAAATTAAACTCTTTGCAATTGTATTCTGATTCAGAAGTAAAGCGGTCTTTTGCGGTCCTTGATGTTGCTTTAGAGGTTACTGAAGACAAAGACATTTCTGCAATGACCGACAAGATGTTATTTGATTTGATCAACCCTGTACTTTTAGCAAAATATCCAGATGCAATAATATTGGATGGACTTAATTGATATAATCCGAAAGCAATCGGAAAGCACTGAACTATTCTTAACTGATTTTGATCTCAAGAACCTGGAATCGGATTTTGAGATTTTTGACATTTTAAAGAAAGTGGTCAGGAAGATGTCAGTTAAAAGAGGGCGATTAGTTTACGATTACGAAACTCTTTTAGAGATAAATAAACTCCAAAAAAAGGTTGTTGAGTTACTATCAAAAGGGGAGTATTCAAAAAACATAATTGCACTTACTCAGAATTTTGCGAATATAGAGGATTTATCTTTGCAGTTCACAGCACTTTTGAACGATGTCGATTCTTATGATTTTTTGAAAAAACAAATTTCACCAATAAAGAAAGGATTTATTGAGGACATTTCTTCAAGCCTCGCAAGTCCTGATAGTATCAAGATCAATATAACCGGTGGAATAAGGAAAATCTTATTGAGGTCTGCAACATTTGGAAATACGGTTGATGAAGCAGAAGACCTTTTAAGGACTTATGTTTTGGCAGATGCAAAGAAAGGCGGTTTACTTACAAGATACGCCAGACAGATTGCACATGATTCTTTATTTCAATTTCAGGGATCAGTAGAGCAGAAGATCGGGGAGGAAATCGGAGTGAATGCATACTCTTATGTAGGTCCGCTTAAAACAACTTCAAGACCGCAATGTAAACGGTGGATAAACACATTCAAAGGAGTGATACCATTCGACAAATTGCAGGATGAAATTGAGTGGGCAAAAAACAACGGATCGGGATTGGGTGACCTAAGACTTACTGTGAATAATTTTGCACAAATCAGAGGCGGTCACAACTGCATTCACAGGGCAATTCCATTTGTGAATAATCCAAAAACGAAAAGTAAACTTGATAAAATTCAGGACAAAAGACAAAAAGTTTTAGACGAAGCAAACAGAGTTGCAAAGGACAGATTAAAAGAAAGGTCGCAAAAAATGTATGAAACATATTTTAAAAATTAATATATTTGCATTATGAACGAGTTGTTAAAAAGTCTCGGAATTGAGAACCCGAAAGATTTTATTCAGAAAATGACCATCAAGGATTTTAACAAAATAAAATCTGAATTAAAATCACAATCAAACACCTATTTAATAATTGACGGAATGACCCAGATGCGTGAGCGTCTTTCGCCATTTGAAATTTTAAACCGATGCCTTTCTGAGAATGGCAAGAGAAGGTATTTACTTCAAGGAATAGACTTTACAATTGAACCAAAATCAGAAGTCACTAAGATGGCCGCTCCCGAAGTAAAAGAGATGGCCGCTCCCGAAAAGAAAAAGAGAAACATTATTAAAACACAATAGATGGAGAAGATTAAAAAGTTTTTATCAGCAATCGGGTTTTCCGGTTCAATCACTGAGGACACTACCGAGGAAGAATTAAATGAAATGGCCCAAACTTATTTGGATGATCGGGCTGCAATTGCAACCAGTGGCGAAGGGGTGAAGAAAAAAATAGACGAGGCAAGGAAGGAAGGGCAAATAGTTGCACAAAAACAAATCAAAAAGAAGTGGAACAAAGAACTTGGTTTGGGAATGACTGCAGCTGAGGCCGAAGAAATGGAAATGGAAGAATTTTTGGGTAAAGCAAAAGAATTCGTGACTTCCGAAATTGACACGATCAAGAAAAATGCACCTGAAGAATACAAATCAAAAGTTGATGAACTTCAAAAAAAGTACAATGACCTGGTTGAAAAACACGGTTCCACAAAATCAGAATATGAGAATAAACTGAAAGAAGCGGAGCAGCGTTTTGAAATGAAAGAGAAGGAGAGAAAAACCGATTTAATTATCGGGAAGGCTCTTGGAGAAAAGAAATATATCGACCATGATGTTGCCAATGATTATTTCAGAGCTGCATTATCCAGAGATCAGGTGACGGTTGATGAAAACGGTTCAATCAAAAAAGCAGACGGTTCTTTTGTGATGAAAGAAGATGGAATCACACCAATCAAAACCCTTGCAGAATACCGTGATTTAAGACTTGCCAAATTAGTTGTCAACGGTGGCGCACCGGAAGGACAGCAGCAACAACAAGCAACCGGAGGTGCTGACGAAATGAAACAACGCCAGGAATCTCATAAGAGAATGTTAGAAAAAAATCCTGCATTAGCAGAAGCGTAAACACCCTTTTTTCATTTTGATGAGTTTAGGAATGTCCGGAGAAATTCGGGCATTTTTTTTTTGCATGAAAATATTATATAAATAATTAATGTCGTATATTTGCACTCAACACCTGGTGCAGCTCTGCACTCGAAAAAACACACTGGCGGTCTGACGCTAAATTCAGTAAATCTTTTTTCACCCTAAATATTAATAAAATGGCATCTGCATCAATAGATGGTTCATTAAGTAAATGTTGTTCCACATTGTTTTTGCAATTGGACGCACCGAATGGGCCTGCAAATCAAGTAAAAAACGAAGTCGCAAGACAGACCTTTATGAATGCTCTGAGGTCAGGCAGTAATACTGCCGGGCATGGTGAGTTGTTCAATACAATCAGAGGACATTGGGGAAAGCAAGACCCATATTCAGGCTCAAACGCTACGGTTAAAGCATGGGTAAACGTTCCGAATTGCATCGAAGCTACTGACATTGTATCTTCTTTGTGTGCATCTGGTGACGAACCGGCAGAAAGGAGAAAACAAATTGACGTAAAAATCGAAGATGGAGCAGAAAGAAAAGGACAATTCAGTCCTGATCTCATGGACTCTATCTGTAGAGAATCAGGAAATGAAATCCTTGCAGGGGAACTTGCAGGAGCTGCCTTAAACATTCTTAAGGAAAGAAACAAAAGAATGATGGTGAAAGCAGAAACACTTGCAGGAAATTATGCAAACGGTACTGATTCAAGGACCACACGAAGGACTGCTAAGATTTTAAATAATACTGGTGGACTTTCTGCTCAACCTTTTGGATTTACAACTATCACAAGAGAATTTGACCGTCAAAATATTATCGGTCAACCTATTTTGGTTGGAGGTTACAAATTACAGGATTACATGATCGCTACCAATGTAGCAGGATTTGGAGCGCAATCAGTAAACGCAAACAATGTAAATTATACTCTTGGCATAGAGTGGTATTTCGATCCTTCTGTTAATCCGGTATTGAATGACGCTAAATCTACAAGCGCAAAAGATTACGCATTAGCATGGGCGCCTGGTGCTATCCAATACATCGAGCATTACGATTTCTTCCAATATGCACATCAAGGAGCAGATTCAAGAAGAATAGTGCTTTCCATCGGTGGCGAAGATTTTGACTTCTTTGTAAAATGGGATGATTGTAATTCCGTGTACAAGTGGATTTTGAGAAAGAGATTCGATCTATTCTACTATCCAGATTCTCTTTACACTACTTGTGGTGCTGAGTGGAATCAAAAATTACTATTTGAACTCGGTTGTGGTGCATTGGACTGCACTTATGACGACAGCGAGTCTTAAGAATAACTTCTCTGTTCACTCTCTTAGGTTAGGGGGCCGGGGGATGCCCTGGTCCCTTTCCTTTTTAAATTAGTCAATGCCAACAAGAAAATATACTACTGGAATAACATTGTCAACAGGAGGGGATGCAAAGATTCGTTTCCAAATGTTTTCAAACACAGCGTCAAATGTTTTGACCTGGACTGTTAATTCTGGGGTTTTGCCTTCTGCAAATCAAGATGCTTATATCATAGTTTGCATGAATGGGCAAGAGTTATTACCAAGTCAATATACTATTACAGCGGACACCGCACCAAATGAATCTGAGATTGAAATAGATTCAGACAGCTATGTAGAGGGTGCAAATTGTACAGTAAGAGCATTTTATTTATGAGGATATTATTCTTTTTTTTAATTCCATTTTTTGCATTTGGGCAGTATCAAAACAGCCCGAATAAAATCGTTTTAGGAAATCAAACCACCGGAAAAGGATTGATTTATTACGGCAGTGGCGCACCGGCTTATACGCCAATAAACAATAAGAATTCATATCACTATGTAGACACCACAACTGATGTGTTTTGGTATTGGGATTTCACTTCGATGTTATGGGATACCGTGACTGTTTCCGGAGGTGGTGGCGGTGGAACAGATTCACAGGTTATAGATACGTTTACCTACTCAAGTGATACATTAAAATTATCCATGTCCGGGGATGGGCAAATGTATAAGTATATAATTATCCCTGGGAGTTCAGATGATCAAAATATAGATACCTTCTCGGTTGTATCAGATACGATAAGATTGAGTTTACAGAGTGACGGCCAAAAGTACAAGTATATTAATTTACTTCCGTATAAGGATAATACTGATACTCAGACAATTTACTGGAATAGTGGAACAGGAAATCTGACCATATTTGGAGGGAATACAATTTCTTTGGATGGTAGATATTTAACCACCGAGGCAGACGCAAGTATCACCAATGAGTTGCAAACTATTGATACATTTTCAATTGTTTCCGATTCAATCCGGCTTTCATTAACTCAGGACGGGCAAAAATATAAAGCATTATCATTATCCAGTTACCTTGATAACACAGACAGCCAATCCATAGATACCTTTTCAATTTCTTCAAATACATTACGCCTTAGTATTACAGGTGATGGACAGGCATATAAAACTGTAAACCTTTCTTCCTACCTGGACAATACTGATAGTCAGGCCATAGATACTTTTAGTTTTAGCTCGGACACTTTGCGAATATCTGTCTCTGGTGACGGTCAAAAATATAAAACCGTTTATATGCCGAGCGTTGCGGACACCGATGATCAGAATTTAAGTTTCGGAACTAAAACTGGCGTAACGATTCCGCTAAATATATCCGATGGTGCAGCGGTGAATTTGGATCAGGGAACAAACATTGAGATCACCAGGGATGCATCAAATTATATTACTTTCAAAGGAACTACGACAATTGATACATCGACTTATGCCAGTGACACCCTTAAATTGAGTCTTACAAATGATGGACAAGCAACCAAGAAAATATACATTCCTCAAACGGTTGACACTGACGACCAGACCCTTTCCAGGTCATTTGATACCATATTCATCAGCCAGGGGAATTATGTAATCCTTCCGGTGGATATCAATACGGATTTCCAAACTTTCGACACGGCTCAAATCAGCTCAGATACTTTGAGGTTGAGTTTAGAAAACGATATGGTCCCGGTTTATAAATTCAACTTAAAGCCGTATTTGGATAATACCGATGCTCAAGTAGTGGACACTTTCAATTACACTTTGGATACGTTAAGACTGAGTATTTTCGGAGACGGCCAGAAGTATAAAACTATTTATTTACCCAACGTTTCGGACACTGATGATCAATATGTAGACACTTTTGACATATCAGCAAACAGCTTAAGGGTGAGTTTACAAGGAGACGGACAAGCGTTGAAGACTGTTTCTCTTGCTTCGTATCTTGACAATACGGACTCCCAAGTAATAGATACATTTAACTACTCTTTGGATACTCTAAGATTAAGTATTTCAGGGGACGCTCAAAAGTATAAGACAATCTATTTGCCAAATATAACCGATACAGATGATCAGTATGTGGACACGTTGGATATTTCGGGGAATAATTTAAGAATCAGTTTACAAGGTGACAATCAGGCGTTGAAGACCGTTTCACTTTCGCCTTATCTCGATAATACCGATTCCCAAACCATTGATACGATGGATGTGTATGGAGGTGTCTTTTTAAGGACATCACTTTCCGGGGATGGACAGGCTGCAAAATTGGTTGACCTCACCAACTTTTATAATATAATTACGGTCCAAACAAAGTCAGGAAATATACTTCCATTAAGATCAAGTACAGCCGTTACTGACTTAAGCGTAACAGAAGGAGATAATATCACATTGACCAAGAACGGCACATATCAATTTACTATTGATTCAAGGCCAACAATAGATACATTCTCCTACTCATCCGACACATTGAGGGTTTCGATCAATGGAGATCAACAAAAATATAAAACTGTTTACATCCCTGCCGGAGCAGATGATCAAACATTGAGTATTTCCGCAGGGAAAGGAACGGTAAGCATTTCCGAAGGCAACAGCATTCAATTAGCAGACTCGAGCGCAACAAACGAAGGTACTTTAGGAGTAAGTGCCGGAGCAGCCAACACCTCGGTAATTACATCTAACACAAGCGGAGCCAATGGGGTTACTGTGCAGGCATCAGGAATTATTTCGATATCGGAGTCCACATCTTCCAACGGTGGAACAATTACACTTACTGCTGTTGAATCGGATGGCTCAAGCACCAATGAATTACAGACACTTTCCATATCAGGAGGGAAGGGTTCGATTACATTGTCTGCAGGAGGTGGAACGGTAACATTAAACGATTCCAGTTCGACAAACGAAATCCAAACCATCGACACTTTTGATATCAATTCCAATAATTTACTACTCTCAATTTCTTCCGATGGTCAAGCTCTCAAGACGGTTTCTCTTAGTCCTTATTTGGACAATACAGACGCTCAGCAGATTGATACATTTTCTTATTCGCTGGATACAATAAGGTTATCAATTGCCGGAGACGCACAGAAATATAAAACCATTTATGTGCCATCAATTTCTGATACAGATGATCAGAGCCTTTCTTTCGGAACAAAGTCAGGAGTTACTATCCCTTTGAATATTCAAGACGGCTCAGGGGTTAATTTTGACGAGGGTACAAATATAGAAATAACAAGGGATGCCAGTAATTACATAACATTCAAAGGCAAAACAACCTTAGACACCGTTTCGGTAGTTACAGACACAGCCAGAATATCCCTCACCAATGATGGCCAAGTTTATAAAACAATTCCGCTTTCCGAATACAGGCAGAAGGTTGATACATTTTCATTTTCTTCTGATACGATCCGGATTTCATTATCTGGGGACCAGGAAAGATATAAGGCTATTTACCTACCAAATGTTACAGATACCGATGATCAATATATTGACACATTTCGGGTTAACTCCGGCAATGTTGAATTAAGTCTTAATGGAGACGGCCGGGCAGTAAGTACCGTGGCTGTGACATCCATTGCCCCGGTGCAGGCAGTTAGTGCCGGAACAGGTATTTCGGTCAGTGGCACAAGCACCATCACCGTTACCAACACCGGGGACCTTAGCAATACCAATGAAATTCAGACAATAGACACTTTTGAAATTAATTCAAACACACTAAGAGCCAGTTTATCAAGTGACGGCCAGGCGTTTAAAACAGTTTCTTTGGCTGCTTATCTTGACAATACGGATTCTCAGGTGGTGGACACTTTTAATTATTCATCCGATACCTTGAGATTGAGTATTTCAGGTGATGGGCAAAAATATAAAACCATCTACCTTCCGAATGTAGCGGACACGGATGATCAAACACTTTCGATTACTGCCGGAAAAGGCACAATTTCGATATCAGAAGGAAACTCAATTCAGTTGGCAGATTCCTCAGCAACAAATGAGGCCTGGACCATTGACGGAGATGATGCAGACACCGAGGTTATTTCAAATCAAACAGTAAAATTCGAGGGGGCAGGAATTATAACCACCGATTATGTCCCGGCATCAGATAAGATAATTATTACCGGAACGGAGGTTGACGGATCAATAACCAATGAGATTCAAACCATTGATACCTTAACTCATTCAAGTGATACCCTAAGAATCAGTTTAAGTAGTGACGGCCAAAGATATAAAGCGGTCTATGTTCCGACAGGTGCAGACGACCAAACCATTGATACTTTCCAATTATCCGGAAACACTTTAAGATTAAGCCTTGAAGCAGACGGACAAGCATATAAGACCGTTGACTTAAGCAAGTATGTTGATACAACATTTGCGGTCAATGGAACAAGGATTTCAAATGATACTCTTTATTGGGGGTCGCAAAGTTCAAGCACTGACAATGGAAGTACATTAATCCATGACACATATATCTGGCAGGGTGGCAATGATATAACTTTCTTTAATAACAGTGACGGACCAGATAAGCCTTCATTGTATTTGTCAGCTGTAAATGATGTATGGATTGGTGCAAATTCCACAAGTACAGCAGGGACAGCAGGAGCAGCAGGCAAACCAAGTGTTTATTTAAGATACGGAAGCTCTGGTGCATATTCATTTGGTGTAAATAACGCATCAAATTTGAATGCATTGGGAGCCGGGGCGGTTAATTTTGGAACAAATGGTTCAGCAAGTGGGGCGAGTTCTAAAAATTTTAGTGATGATGGTGTTGCAAGTTCTACCCACTCAATAAATATGGGTCGAAGTGGCGAGGCAAAAACTGATTCTTACGCATGGAACTCAGGGGCCTTCGGTTCTGCAGCTAATTTCGCAGCCTTCAATACCGGCTATGATGGAGATGCAACCAATTATTATTCTGTAAACACCGCAAGGGTGGGTCTTGCGTCTGGTTATTCATCGGTTAATATGGGCCAATCAGGTGTTTCAAGTGGAGCCGATGCCAAGAATTTTGGAAATGGAGGACAAGCATCAGGAGATCATGCAATAGGATTTTCCAAATTTAATGTGACATCCGGAAATTATGGAATGAACGGTTCTTATTATACCGAATCTCATGCCTACGGACAATCAAGATGGGGTTATTTCGGTACAGACCACAATTCTCAAAGTGCCTCCGGGTGGGTGGCAGATAATATACTTTTCGCAATTGACAACGGAAAAGAGGACACTGTAAGAAGTTCAGCATTAACTGCAACAGCGAGGGGATGGTTTCAGCTTCGAGATATAGGAACAACTCAATCCAACATTTCAAGCGCATCACAAGCCCCTAAAGCAGCCTTGGAGGTTGTATCTACTGTTTCAGGATTTATTCCACCAGGGGGAACACTTACCCAAAGGAATACAATCTGGAATGAGGGATCACAGACGGGAAACTTTACAGCCACCTACACAAAGGGTTGGCAGTCAATTTCGGGGTCCAACATCATGGACCAAAATGGCCTTCAATTTCAAGTTATGAACGAATATGGGGGGACATCATTGTACGCATTGAGATACAATGGTTCGGGATATTATTGGCATCAAATATATTAAAATGAAATTAAAATTATTATTTGTATTTTTATTTATTGGCTGTTCACTTTATGGACAGAGAACCAAAATGAAATATTCAGAAATTACTGACACATTAAAATTTAATTCAAAAACTGCAACAGGTATTTATACAACAGGAGGCAGCGCAGATTCAAATAAATTACTTCATGCCGGAGTAATAAATTCTTTCGGAAAAGATACAGCATTTTTTTATCCTGAAAACTATGGTGCAATTGTTAATGACACTTTGGATGATCGGTCAGCGATACAATCCGCAATTGATGCAGCCTGTAATAAAGGAGGTGGGATAGTTTGGTTAGCGAAAGGAGAATACAGATTAAAATCTTCGGCATCAAGAGGGATATATCAATCAAGTTTGCACGTTTGTTCCAACGTGACATTAATGGGTCAGGGTTTTCAATGTGTAATTAAAACAACATTAACCACATCAGGAACTCATGTAATATCATTACAGCATGCAGGAAGTAATATCGTATTAAGGGATTTTCAAATAAAATCCGATTCATCCTATGCAACGGCAGGAATATTTTCAGAATATGGAGTCACGAATTTAACTATATCAAGGGTCAAAATTGATCGTGGTACTTGTTGGGGAATCAATTTAAAAGATTGCTCAAAAGGACTTATTGAGAATTGCGACATCCAAAACGGAGGGGCATGTCATGGAATAGAAGTTGGAAATTCAAACGGATATGTTGTGAGGAATTGTGAATTTTATTCCAACGTTACAAAGACATATCACCCATCAAGAGGGAACGGTATTGAATTTTATAATGATGATACAAGAGAGCCGAAATCTTACGGTAATCTAATTGAAGGCAATCACGTACACCATATTGGCGGTGGTATATCTATCTGGGGTGACTCGCTCACTTCAGTAATTGGAAATACAATTCACATGATTTCTGGTCATGGATTAGTTGTTACTACTTGGAAGGGGGCAGATACAATTCTAAATGTTGGAATTAAAATAATTGGTAACACAATCAAGGGAACAGGATATATTAATAATTCCTCAGTAGGAATGCTTATTGAAGCAACCAATAGAGATATATTAGTAGCTAACAATATGTTGGATTCCATCATATCACTTGATGCTGGTTATGGTGGAGGTGTTGGTATTCACAACTCAGCCGATGGAACAATCTTAGAAGGCAATATAGTACAACACGCATACATCAACGGAATTTCAAATGATGCAAATTATTGTGTCATTAATAATAATCGAGTATTTAATTGCTCAGTATTGACAGATAATGCATATCGAGGCATTTCAAATTCAGGAGATTGGTGTACGATTGTGGGCAATGTAGTTCATGATACAAGGTCCAATTCGAGAATGGATTTTTGCATTTATGTACCCGGAGATAATAATACAATAGTAGGAAATAATACAGCCGGAGGAAGTAACGGAAACATTTATGTCTCTGGAACTGGAAACATTCAAGGGAACAATAAAGAATAAGCTCATGAGTTTAAAACAAATCACAGATAGCCTCTTTGGAATGGAGGCCATGATAGGATGGTTAAGTTCGGGATTTTTGCTCATTGTGAATCTTGCCGTAAATTCAAAAGTGATTGATGGAATTACAGCATGGGCAGGAGCAGCATTTGCAATTGGCACTGGTTTTTTTGCAATGCTCAGAATGTATGAGTCCTGGAAAGAGGCAAAAGCAAAAAGAAAAATTGTTGAACATCAATTGGATGAAGAACATCAGTCGGATGATGAACACATTGGAATATGAGTAAATTATATTAATTTTGCATTACTATGATTGAGAAATACACCTGTATTGAATTTCCCTATTTTAAAATTATAGGAGACTGTAATGATGAAGGGTCGAGCGGTTTATTTCTCAATGGAATTCCGGGGATAACTCTTAAGAGAGCATCAGCAATTGCAGACGAAAATTATCTTTCCGGATTAGAATTAATTCGGGCAGACGAAAAGGAAAGTGTCGAGACTGTAATCAGGGATATTTTAATGGAAATATCGGACACCATAAACACCGGATTGATTCACTCAAGCAAGGATAAGAAAATAGTGTATCATGAAGATGCTGAATATGTGGCACCAGGAACAACCGGAATAAAAATAGTTTCAAATAATACTGATCCTTATTCCTCTACTTTGATTCATTACTTGGAGTTTTACTCTAAAACAGCCGGTGGAAATATCACTTATACCATAAAAGACGGAGAAGACACCACAACGATCACCCAGGCACTTTTAAAAGGGTACAATAAGATTCAAATAGATTACACCTGTCGAAATAATTTGGTTTATATAACCGCTGATTTTGGTGCTGAGGAATTGATCAAGGACAGTTTATCTTCATGCAAGTGTTACAATACTTGTGCAATAGTAAGTCCGGTGGATGGCAGCTATGAGGATGTTGATGATAATGTTTTGGGTTATCAGATTTCTTGCATTTGTGATGACGTGCCGTTAATTTGTCGATTTGCCGAGTACATAAAGAATGCGGTCAGATTCCAATTAGGAATCAAATTAATGACACGGTTGCTTGTTTCTGACAATGCCGTTCCAGTGGTTTACAAAGGCCAGGACCAGGCAAAATACTTGCTTAAATTGTGGTCCGGTGGAATTGATACGGTGACGGGCAAAATGATTCCTGGTGAATACTTTTTAGAGATCAAAAAAATAAGTAAAATGATTCGTAATTTTCTAAAATCAAACAGTTCGGTTTGTTTTGGTTGCGAGTCAAATTTTAAAATCGTTTCAAATTTACCCTAATGGCTTGTTGTACAGGAGGACCAAGGATCGGAGGGGCCGGACTGGTCACACAATCTAAAGGAAAGACAAGAGAACAGATACTTGAGGAATTGCGCCAAGCGCAGCAGCCTATCGAAGTGGACGGAGGTTATATTATTAAGATAGTTGGAACTTAAAGTCTTTGTAAACAAATTGGAAACTGCTGACGACTGTTTGAAGTCTGATGGCACTATCGAATTGGCATCTTTACAGCTGCTAAAAAAATCCATATTGGACAGAGTGTTCAATAAGGATGGTGGCGTTGCTACAGATGGAACACCATTAGGAGAATATAAATCTGTGAGTTACTTGGAGCGGAGAAATGTTAATAAGAATTTTACCAACATACTAAAAAATCTATACTACAACGGTGATATGTTTAATTCAATTGTCACCGGATTAAAAGGGGATCAGTTAGGACTTGGATTTAACAATAAAGATATAGCTGAGATTGCAAGACACCAGGAGAATTCAGAAAATCAGGTTGATAGAGATATATTTTATCCTACCATTGATGAAATTGAGTTGGTGCGAGAAGATTTAAGGCAGAACATTATCAATAAAATAAGGGAATGCTTCAAGACTTAAAGAACATAATCGACATCAAAGCACCATTCTTCAAGTTACTGACTGAATGGGGTCCAATTGATGCACACAAATCAATTTATGCATACTATATTAAGGATGTAACTGATTCTAATATTGATGTAGAGGAATTGGCCTGTGACTGTTTTGCAATTCGCAAAAAGAAAACAACGGTAATATATTTCCAGTACGATTCCAATTTGGAAATCGACAATTTGGAGAAACTTATTTTATATAACATTTGCGCCTTAAGTGGTGTACCCAAAAAAATATCACATGATACCGAAAAGATTTACAAGGAGTTAACCAAGCAAGATTTAAGGGATTGCGATTTAAAATTAATGGCTATCACTTTTGATTTTGTGGATGAAATACAGATTTGCGATTGTGAAATAGAAATATGTGTGAACTATGATATTTGATTGGATGAATTATATTACTATCCTGGCCTTATCCATTGTGTGTGTGGGTCTTGGTGTGGCAATGGATGATTGGATGAAGCCGGGAAAAATATTTAGTTTCTTGAGGTTTTGGACCTTTTGGGTTACAAAAGGAGATATGTTATTTTACAATGCCTTAAAAAATAACGATGTAGATTATGAGACTTGGGCCAATGGTATCAATGATGTGTATTGGAGACACGCCAAGAAAAGTTTCTTAATGATGGGTATGTTGTGCGTTTCATGTATCACTTATCGGATTGTTTTGTTGGCTGTTTTATTGCATACTTTTTATGTTTCTGAATGCGATTGGGTACTTAAAAATTACTTGATCGAAGGAGGGAAGACATTAATATTTTCAACGGGTTTAAGTTATTACATTCTTAGATTATTGCCATGAGTACAGTTTGTAAGTCACCATTTTTTGTAGGCTGTTTCGGACATTGTGATGTCCTTGACACCTCATTGAATGCGTTACAAACTGGGGATCATTTAATAAAATTCCAAAAGAAAGGACAAAATTTAAGCGTTCCAATTCCTTTAGAAAGTGGAGACGACATAGTAATTCCAAACGGATTATTTTCAGAAGATGGCCGTACTTTTTTCATGATTAAAAATCCTGATGAAAGTTGGTTATCAGTGGAACATGAGGGAAAAATTTACAACAAATTTTATATTGATATTAGTATCTTTGCAGAGGACTGTGAAGAGAACAGCGAAGGAGTCCCTTGTGATGCAACCCTAAATTTACAAGACTATATTTTTTGTGAACCTTCGGGTTGTGAAATATTTTCAAAGGTACTTGGTAATTATTATGATGTTACCGTACCGATCAGTGAACACAAAATTACAGCACCCTATATGGCTGTATTATATAAGGAGAGTGGAGAAGAAGTTTCGGTTGTTGTTGAGCGTCTTGGGACGTCAATGAGAATCGTATCTAATATTAATCTTTTAGATCACACCTTAATTATAAAATAATGGCAGCTAAAGAATTTTATCATGACATAGACCTCGTCAAAGTCTCGCAAATTATAAACGGAAGGGTTTATAATAGAACAACGGCAGAGAGAACAACTCTTGCAGGAACATTATCGACAACCCACAAGGGTTTGTTTGTCTGGGATACAGACCTTTCCAGTCTCTGGATATGGAACGGATCAGCATTTGTTAGCCCTGGGGCAGTAGCCGGAGCAATGACATTTAAGGGTGTTGTTGCTTACAACGCATCAGAACCCGGCTCACCTGCTACCGGAGATTACTATGTTTTCTCCACCGCAGGAACAAATACATGGGAGTCTTCCGATGTAGTTCAGATTGGAGACTCTGTTGTATGGGATGGCACAAACTGGAAATTTATTCAGGGCAATGTATTGGCAGCAAGCGAAACTGTTGCAGGAGTTATTGAAATTGCAACAACTGGCGAAACTAATACTGGTACAGATGATGTAAGGGCGGTTACTCCGTTAAAATTAGCAGGGTATGCAACCACTAAGGCTTTTGCTAAAACATACTACGCTGGCTCATTGTCATTGGTGGCGAATACTCCTTTGACAGTTTCACATTCACTTGCTTTGCAAAACAGGAATGCTTGTGTTGTTATGGTTTGGGATTCCACACATTCGGCTATAAGTGTTGATGTTGATTCGGTTGATGTGAATTCATTGACCATCACCTCGGCAGTAGCTTTGACTGGTGCGCAAATTTGTATAGTCGGATTTTAAGAATGGCTGACAAACTTCAAAACCCTTTAGATATAGTTGAATTAGCCGCTTCTCCGGGTTCACCGGGGAGCGGCTATAAGCGTATTTATGCTAAATCAGATGGACAGATTTATGCAAAAGATTCAAGCGGAAATGAAGTTTTATATACCACATCAGAATTTGACATCGTATATATAATTGATGGTGGCGGTTCAGTAATTACAACAGGGGTTAAGGGAGGATTATTTATTTCATTCCCATACAAAATAATTGAATGGACATTAGCCAGTATTGACCCTGCAACAACAAGCGGTTCAATAGTTTTGGACATCTGGACCGACACCCAGGCTAATTTTCCACCAACTGTAGGAGACACCATTACGGCAGCTGCCAAGCCTACAATCACGACATCGACTAAAGGGCAAAGTTCAACATTGACAGGGTGGACAGTTTCGCAAACGGCAGGGCGTTGGGTTTATTTTAATGTCGATTCTGTAACGAGTTTAAAAATGGTAGCGATAACTTTAAAATGTATTAGAACTTAAAAATATGGCAAGATATAGAATTTATAACGGTGCTATGCCGACAACGGCAAAGTTCGTGGCTGTTACAACGGGAACAGCTATTAAGACTTTACTGCAATTAAAACCATTCAATCAATGTAAGATTGTAGCGTGGGGTATTTCATTTGATGGGTCAGCGGCAGCCACACCAATTCCGGTGGAATTGTTAGAAACGGGAACTGTTTTTGCAACGGTCACGGCATCAGTAGATGCAGGTTGTGTAAAATTAAGCGGCTCAGATCAAGCGGTGGCATCGGTTGCAGGGTTAACAATGGGAACGGCAGCGACTGGATATACAGCTTCGGCAGAGGGAACTATCACAACTACAAGGCTATTCGATGCTCAATTAGTTGCCCCTACAAATCAATATATTTATCAATTCCCATTAGGACAAGAACCTGTTTTAGTTATTGGCAACGCTTGTAGAATTAGAACACATGCGGCGGCGGCGGTTAATGCGATAGCCTGGATCGAAATAGAAATCTAAAAATAAAAAATAATGAACGGACAAGCAACTTGCAAGGTGACTGAATTTGTATCAGGGAACATCTTTATAAGGCCAAACGCACTACTGCCAAAAGGATACATTACACATGGCCATAAGCATAAATTTGACCACACTACAATAGTTTTCCAGGGTTCGGTACGTGTGAAATTAACCGATGAAGACGGGAATGTAGTCGAAAAGGATTTTGTAGCCCCTTCTCATTTTTTAACAAAGGCCAATATTGAACACGAAATAACGGCTTTAGAAGATGATACTACTTATTGGTGCGTATTCTCTTTAAGAAATGCAGAAGGAGAAGTGGTTCAAGAATTTGACGGATGGCACGAATATTAAAATTTTAAGATATGTATAACGCAGAAATTATAGATAAAAAAATTGAAAACGGCAGACTTTCTGTCACAGTTTTATTTGAAAATGAAAAAGGGGAAAAGTTTAATGACACTTTTGAAACTACTCAATATCAGGACACTTCATGGATAGGTAAGCAAATCAAAAGAAAATTGAGCCATATCAATTCATTGCCAAATGTTTCTGAAAAAATAGAAGTTGGGCCGTTTAATGAAATTGTTATAGCTAAAACAGATAAAGAAATTTATTTAGAAAAGTCGGCACTCTATATAAAATATATGAGTGTTGCAAGAATGGGCCTTATTCAAAGCGATAGGAAAATTATATTAGACTTAAGGGATTGGCTAAGGGGTAATTTTAAAGATGAATATATACATTTGTTTTAATGGCATCACAAGGTCCAAATAGTGCGGGAACATTTGCTAATGATGGTGGGTCTGGTGGGTCATATACATGGTCAAATCTATCATTTGCGTCTACTTCAAATAATCAGTACGCAACTTGCACGGTTAATGCTTCCGGGGTTACTTATTTTTTAAAATGTACAAATTTTGGTTTTGCAATTCCTGGAGGTTCTACAATAGATGGAATATATGTTGGCGTTGAATGTTGGTCAGATAATTCGGGTGCTTCAGATTTATATGTGCAACTTGTTAAAGGTGGAACGATATCAGGGGATAATAAAGCATATTTCCCTGATATTACAATAGAATCGGTTGTGCCATACGGGGGCATATCTGATCTATGGGGATTATCTTTTACGGTTGCAGATATTAACAGCTCAACATTTGGCATAGCGTGGGCAGGACAAAACACCTCAATGAAATCAGGGGTTAATTATTATATAGATCATGTAACAATTACAGTTTATTACACAGGCGGAGGCGGCGGCGGCGTAGTTAGTAAAATATTCAAAACAAGACAAGCAATTAACCGAGCATCAACATATTAAAAAATGGCGAGACATGGTAGGAGCTTTCCAATAGGAAGAAGAGTAAAGACAGGATTCTGGATGTCAATTTATTTATCAGTATCTCAAAGTATAGCTAAAGCATGGGGATTTATAATAGGATAGGAGAAACAGGATATGCGTATCCGTAAAATATAACAAACACCTTAAAATATGAACACCTTAAAAAAAGTAATTGTAATTCTTGGGAACGTTTTAAATTTTATCGGCAAGGTTCCTGCCTTTTTACTCCCTTCCAGTTTGAAGGGTTACAGAACAGAGTTATTTAACATTTTGGCGGTTGCGGTTGTGGCATTGGAGCAATTCGATATCACAGGATTAGCAGACGCTATATGTGGACTGATTAATTGTGATGCAGACGCAATTAAAGGCATTTATGTCTTATTGATTGCAGCCATTAACATTAGCCTGAGGCGCAAAACAGACACCGCACCTCACACCAATTGATATTCTTTTTTCATGGGTTGGTTTTGTTTTGCCGGGGGTGGTTCCCCGGCTTTTAAAGATTTTACCGAGGCACACCAGTCACGGAATTACCCGACGAGTGGAGGGTTAAAATCCTCCATTTTTTAATCTAAAAGAATGAATACAAGCCAAAAGTTATATCATTTATTTGGTGATCCTTTCACCGCTGAATTTCAAAAAAAATACTTGCACGTTTGGGATGTTCCAACAAAATTAGAAGTGGGGATAATTCCTAAAAAGATTTATTGTCACGCCTCATTTGCGCCAGTTTTAGAAAAGTTTTTCAAGCTACTTATTGAAAGACAGCTCACGGACCATATCAAGACCTGGGACGGATGTTACAACCTTAGACCCATAAGAGGCTATGAAAAGCATTTTGATGCGCTTTATAAGGTCGGGAATCTTAATGATGCAATGAAGTACCTATCATGCCATTCGTGGGGTTCTGCGATAGATATCAATGCAGCCTGGAACCAATTAGGGAAAACATCAACTCAAAATGCTGAATTGGTGAAAGCCGGGAAAGAGGCTGGCATGATTTGGGGAGGTGATTTTAAGCGTGTTGATGCACAACATTTTGAAATGAAACTTTAATTTCATGACAATAAGAAAAAAGGATGCGGAGTTAATCGAGAATTTAATAGTTGAGCATCTTGAATTGATGCCGACTGTTCCCAATCGGACATTGGCGAGGATACTTTGTGAAAAATACCCTGAAACATTTTACAGCATTGAACAAGCCAGGACGTGTGTAAGGGCAAGGCGAGGTAAAAATGCATCGAGGCATAGAGAGGCAAGGCTAAGAGCCGGAAAGAAAATATACACCCAACTAATTGAACATTACCCTGAGCCTGAATTACACGAATTAGACCCATATCAGATTCCTAAAGGAAACACGAATATCGGGGTTATATCAGATCTGCATTTTCCAAAACAATGTAACGAAACGATTGATTTTGCCTTAAATGATTACGCACGAATTGGGGTTGATACTATAATTCTGAATGGTGATATTTTAGACAACCCGACATTCGGGAAATTTCCAGTTGATCCGAACTACCGATCAAAGGTCGGGCATTGGTTCGATCAGACGGAATACTTTTTAGAATCACTTCGGGAGGCGTTCCCGAATGCCTTAATACTATATGTCGAAGGCAATCATGATTCTTGGTATCGAAGATGGTTATGGCAACAAGCCAAGAACGTGGCAGCTGATCCTTATTTCTCATTGGAGGATAGGCTGCATCTCATAGATTATGGAATAAAATTCATTCCCGAAATCCAATTAATACAGTGCCATGATTACTTTATATTTCATGGTCATCAACACGCTAAAGGTGGGCAATTGGACACGGTTGCAAAAAGAATGGTCGCAAAGCTAAATTCAAACTGTATCATAGGACATATGCACTATGCTTCATCTTTTGCCCTTACTAATATAACAGGGGCAAATTGCGCCACTGTCCATGTATTAGGTGCAGCATCAACCAATAAGCCTTCATACATGCCATTTGGAGGCAAGTCCAGAAAAGGCTATCTGTATATGACCGCTAAAGATGGAGTTTGTGAAGTGTCTAACATCTGGAACGATAACGGAAGAAAGAGGGAGATCACAATATGAGCAAACCCAAAAGGAAGCGATTAACAAAGAATAGTCCGGTGAGGGTGTCACTGTCATTAAGAAAGTGGCAGTTAGACGCATTGGGAGGGCCTGAAAAGGTAAGGGAATATCTATATAACTACATTAATGCAGTCACTTATATAAACCACACTACCAATAATTAGCCACATTTAAACATACCCGATCAGGTATGATTTCTCATTCATCAAGTCAGAATGTACCCGATAAGGTGCAATATCTGATGCAAAATGAACATCACAATGTGCAATATATTATTTTATATCAATCATTTATATATTATAATATAAAAAATGTGAAGAATTGACAAAAATAATTGTCTAAAAATTTGGATAATGTGCAATATTGAACATATATTTGTACCATACTTATAAAGAAATGCAAGATAATAACAAACCAGACATAGCAAAAGAAATGGGGCTACTTACTTTAGTAGAGGCAGCAAAATATTTAGGAGTGTCAGAAGGCCACTTCAGACAACATATTTCGCCTAAACTCATAGGTGTAACCCCAGGCAAAACAAAGTATTTCACAAAAAAAGAGTTGATTAAATGGTTAGGCGCAAGAATTACAAAAGTAGCACAACAGGCGATAGTTTAACACGTAATTAACTGAACTTTAACTTATTATAAATTTATACTATACGAGAACGCTCGTATAGGGTGGCATCTTTTTGCCTAAAAGAAACAGAACAAGCGAGGCCGTGAGTGATGGTTTTATCATTCAAATCTACCTGAGGATGCGCCCGGTTGACAATATGGTTAGCCGGGTCCTTTTCGGATAGCAAAATGTCTTCATGATTCCTTGAAAGCAAGGAGGTTTTGATTTTCTATTAAAATGGTAAAGTTAGCCGGGTGAGATTCCCGGCATTTTTAAAACTCAATCAACTCATTTAAAATGAATAATCTTTTCAACCAAAAAGCAAATTTCCCAGAGGTAAAGATCGAAGGCGAAAATCAGGTAGTTTCTGCCAGGGACTTATATAATTTCTTGGAAGTATCTGAGGCATTTAGTGAATGGTTTGCGAGAATGAAAGGGTATGGATTCACGCAAAACGTTGATTATCAAAGTTTATCGGGAAAATCCGAAAAACTCGGAGGCCGACCATCAACGGATTATGCCTTAACTATTGAAACGGCCAAAGAGATCGCCATGATCCAGAGAACAGAGATAGGTAAAAAGGTCCGGGAATATTTCATCGAATGCGAAAGGCAACTGAAAATAAAAAAGATTTCTGATAGGATTTTGACCCCGGATGTCCTGATCAATTTGGCTACACAACTTAAGGGTGAAATGGCAAAAAACGAGGAACTGACCGAACAATTACAAATGTCCGAATCAGTAATCAAGGCCCAGGCTCCAAAAGTAAAATATGTGGATGAAGTATTGGCAGTGCCGAATACTTGGACCACAACCACAATTGCAAAGGAATTGGGTATGACAGCCCAACACCTAAATAAAATCCTTTGTGATCTTAAGATTCAATTTCCGCATGAAAAGCATTATGTCCTTTATGCCAAATATCAAAATAAAGACTTCACAAGGACCAGGACTGCCACCTTCATAGATGGCTCAGGAGTGACAAGATCAAGCCTCCTGATGTCTTGGACCGAGAAAGGAAGGATGTTCATTCATCAGACCATCCAAGAAATCAGAAATGACAGCTCTATTCCTCAAGAATCAAAATCTTAATCATGTTAATTGAACTCACATCTTCAGAAGCAATTACACTTCGTTTGGCCATCCATCATTCCATCATGGTAAACAATGAAATGCTCGACCTGTGCCTTGACTCAAGCGATTATCGCAAACACGAAATCGAAAAGTTGAGAACAATTCAAAACAAATTAAACGGTCTACCTGACTAAAAGATAGAGAGTGTGCCAGTAAACGTATTGGCCTTTTGATTTTCGGTTATACCACATGCTTCATGCCGGGTGGTCCTAAGCTGCCCGGCAAATTTAAAAAAAATGAGAATTGAAAACGATTTATTTATAAAGTGGTCCGTTGACGGCACACTTAGAGATATAGAATTTATTCATGAGTTGGGTTTTACTGCCCGAATTAAGATTGCCCCAGGCCGTTTTTCACAAATTAAAACTTTCACAATTATATGACAACTGCAACAATCTCCGAGCCTATTAAATTAAGAAAACCCGATGCCCCTCTTGACCACTATCACCACATTGAACAACTCCAAGTTGGAGAATGGTTTTACTCAGTTTGGTTTGTGTTTTCTTATACCATTGAAGAATGGGAGGATGATTTACCCGATGGAAGGTCAAGAGTTTGCCAGGTTTACGATTTTCCAAAAGAAGAAATTAAAATCAGAGCATTAATGGGATGTCATGAAGCTGAGGAAGAATTAAAACCAATGAAAGAAATTGACCAGGACAAATACCTTGAACTCATTGATGCAATTTATTCAGAATTAGACAACAATACAGAATTCTACATATGAGAAATCACGCAAAACTCAAAACAAATCCGGCTCCAATCATTCGATTTTACCTAAGCAAAATTCAATCTAAAAAGATTGATAAATGCGAATGGGAATTAATGGACAAGACCCGAATGAGGGAGATATTTGAAAATGCCATACCGGTTATAAAGGCATCAAACAAACCGGAAGACGCTGAACTGGTCCCAATTATTGAAGAAAAATTAAAACTACTAATATGACTAAGACTAAAACTCGGAATCTGATTTCTGCGACATGGGCCAAAAATCCCAAAATGTGGAATTGCCTTTTTGAACTCTCCGTTGTGAGGGGTCGACTAACGCTCGATGAATTTGAGCAAGTTGGCAACAAAACAAGGACAAAATCCCAGGAAGGACTGGGAAACATTAAAGTCTGCAGAATGAAATTCAAAGGCTCATTAAATTAAAAATCAAATCATGATAACGTACGAAGAGTTTTTAAAAGCAGTCGAAACTGTAAAAAAATACAAAGAGCAATGTGAAAACCACATTAAAGACGTTTGCGAAAAATCAAAAGGCATTGATAAGCTTTTGAAAATTGATAAAAATACAAGAATCTGGGATTTAGATTGCTCAACAAGACTTCTCAACTCATTGAGTGGTTATTTTAGATACACTAAAGGACTTGATCCAGTTGACCTTAAAGTGTTAGATTTTTCAAAAATATCAATGACTGAGATTTCAAAAATGCATCATTTTGGAAAAGGAACCTTAAAAGAGCTAAAAGAAATATGCTATTTGGCCGAAGTAGAGATGCAGCCATAAATTAAAATCAAATCAACTAAAAATGAAAACGCATTGGAAAAAATTAACCAATCCAAATTACATCGGGGCATACTCAATGCCGGAAGGCAAGGACTTGACTGTAGAAATTACGGACGTAAAAAGAGAAGTGGTGAAGGGTGAAGGGGGCAAGACAGATGAATGCACTGTCCTTTACTTAAAGGACTCAAAGCCAATGATCCTGAACGTCACCAATTCAAAGATGATTAGCAAGGTTCACAATACACCTTTCATTGAAGAATGGATCGGCAAGAAAATAACCCTGTATGTTTCTACCACTTCGTTAAAGGGTGAAAAGGTGGAGTGTCTGAGGGTTCGTGACATTCTGCCAACTGAGAAGAAAAAGCCCGAATTGACTCCTGGCCATACAAAATGGGCCGGAGCAAAGAAAGCAATCCAGGAAGGCAATTACACAGTGGACAAACTCAAGGAGGTATTTTTTATTTCACCTGAAAATGAAGAGGTTTTAAATGAAAAGGTTTAAGATTCGATGTTCTGCTATTGGTCAGATAATGAAAAACGGAACTGATAAAAAATCAATGGGGGAGGTTACCAGGAAGAAAGTTCAGGGGTGGATAAAAGAACAATTGTATGGAAGAACTGAAGAGATAGATAGTAAATTTTTAAGAAAAGGAATAGCCGTTGAACAGGCTGCAATTGATTACGTTTCGGATGTTTTGGAATACGGTTTTCTTTTAAAGAATGAAGAAAATCTGAGCAATGAATTTTTAACAGGAACGCCTGACATAATTCTCAATAATCTGATTCTTGATATTAAGTCTTCATGGAATTGTTTCACATTCCCATTATTTGAAGATGAAATAAAAAATCAAGATTACGTCTGGCAGGGCCAGGGGTACATGGCCTTAACCGGTGCGGAAACATTCAGGGTTATCTATGTCTTAATGGACACTCCAGAGGATGAGATTTTCAGAGAGGCCAGTTCTTTTTGTTGGAAAAACGACATTGAACTAAATGACGAAATTCTAAAGGAGTTCACCGAAAAAGCGACCTACAAAAACATTCCGCACGAACTCAGAACAAAAACATTTGAGTTCAAAAGGGATGAAGAAAAGATCAATTCAATCTATAAAAGGGTTGAAGAGTGCCGGGAATACATTCACAAATTAGGGTTTTAATATGCAATTCGTTTTAAACAACCAAACAGCAAAAGACAACTTTAAACAATGGGTTAATAACCTATTTATGAAGTATGCAGACACTGCCAAGAACTTCTATATTGATATAAAAGAGGGGAGCGAAATCAGGTCTGTAGAGCAAAATAAATACTATTGGTCGGTAGTGGTAGAAATTGCCCAGGCAATTATAAAGGAAACAGAAGGGCGTCAATTATCCAACGAGCTTACACATGAGAACCTAAAATATAATTTTGGAACTCAGGTCTTCAGTGAAGAAACATACTGGACTTGGATATATAATTCCAAAGTGATTACCGTTGACGAATTTAACTCTTTGCCATACATGGAGCGCAACAAATGCTTAAGAGTATTTATGATGCCATCCACGGCAAAAATGACCAAGAAGCAATTTAATCAATATGTCCAACTCATACAGGAATGGGCTGCATTTTTAGGGTACGAAATACCGGAACCAAAACAAAACTAAAAACTCAAAATAATGAACAAGTTAACATTTTTAGAAAGTAAAATAACAAAGGTGGTCCGGGAGACTATCGAAGGAACTAAGCCAAGAAAAGAGAAAAAATCACATCGTGGGATTAGGGTAGATTCAATAGTGATCGCAGCCGGATCAAGCAGGATAATAGTTAATCATGAACAGGACAATGAACAATGCCGAAAGTTTGAAGCATTCCCAACGGCCTCAAAATGGCTACAGGAGTATAAGAGGCTTTCTTTAATGCAATTGACATCAGAAAATTAGGATATGGCAGTCTGTGAGAGGCACGGATTATTTTATTCAGATTCCCAAATATGTGGCCAATGTTGGAGGGAGGACCAATCTGTTAGGACCAAGGAGCGCAAAGCAGAGAGGGTATTTAAAGGAAAAAGGTTCTCCAAGCCAACAACACAGAAGGGTATTGACAGACTTAAATTAAAAAGCAAATTGCAGTCTGCATGGTCGGCTTATATGAAAAAAGTTTATCGAGAAATGGGTATTCAACACTGTTTCATTACCGGCAAAACCACAACCCAAAAAGGTCTATTCTCATTGCACGTTTCGCACTATTACCCAAAGGGCCAAGTGTGGCAATTGTGGTGCGACCCATGTAATTCAGGTCTATCTGTGTACGATCAAAACATAAACAAACCTGAGAACGCAACCGCAATGCGAAGCAAGTTGGTTGAAATTTGGGGTAAGGAAAAAATGGAAGAATTAGACGCAAAAGAGAAATATTACCGAGAGAGAATTCAACAAGGTTTGGACACGAAACACCCGACAGATATTTGGATAATTGGAATGATTGAATTATTAAAACAAAAGTAAAACTCTTGGGAGGAGTTATAAAACCCAATATAAAAAAATGAATATTTTTGAAACAGAACCAATGGTGAAGGATATTAACCAAGTTCACACAACCACAGATTATTTTCTATTCAAATCAATAGAAGGTAATAGAAACAAAAACCTGCTCCATATTAACAGGTTGAAAAAATCAATGTCCGAAAATTATTTATTCACGATAATAATAGTGAATGAAAAGTATGAGATTATTGACGGGCAACACAGATTTGATGTGATTCAAGAATTAAAACTTCCATTAAATTATGTAGTATGTAAAGGGTATGGATTAAATGAGGTCCACATTTTAAACCAAAACTCAAAAACATGGAATGCGGATGATTATTTAGACGGATATTGCCGCTTGAAGTATCCACATTATTTAAAATACGCAGAGTTTAAAGAAAAATATGGCTTTGGGCACGTAGAATGTATGACTATTTTAAGCGGTTATACTTCACACAGAGGTGGTGACAGGGCAAAGACTTTTCATGAAGGAGCGTTTAAAATAAAAGATTATGGCAAGGCTTGTGAAATTGCGGAAAAAATTGAAATAATTGGCCAATATTACTTAGGGCATAAAAGAAGAAGTTTTGTTTTCTCCATGCTTGTATTGTTTAAGAGTAAAAATTTTGAATTTACAGAGTTAATCCAGAAGTTAAAACTACAGCCAACAGCAATGGTCGACTGCACGAATGTTCAACGGTACATTATGCTTATTGAGGAAATTTATAATTATAGAAGACGTGAAAAGGTTAATCTTAGATACTAAAATTATGGCAGTATGTCAGTCGGCTTGTTAGTCGACTGGCATCACTACTGATTTATGGTTAATGGCAATGATCAAATTATTAAAATCAAAATGAACATCGAGAAAGAAATACAAGAAATTAAAGGAGCGCAAAGCGAAATCGGGGCAATGATTAAAATTCTACTTAAGAAATTTTGCCCTGAATCGGACCTTTTGACGCCAAAGGAAATTACCAAAATGACTGGTTGGTCAAGGTCCAAAATAAACAGAATTGCCAAAGAAAGCGACATAATTGACAGGTCAATCAGGGGCACACATCGGAAGTACAGACGCTCGGAAATACTCAAATTAATTTAAAATTTAACTCAAAACTCAAATGACAAAATCCCCTGCATTTTTATTTTATCCTGGTGATTGGTTAGGCGGCACACTTGGAATGACTCTTGAAGAAAAAGGGGCATATATGGAGCTTCTGATATTGCAATTTAACAGAGGTCATATGACCTCACATATGATTGGTCAAGTGATTGGTCAAAATTGGGTCAACATAAAATGCAAATTTTCAATTGATAGTGATGGATTGTTTTATAATAAACGATTGGACATTGAGAAAGAAAAGCGCAAAATGTATGTGGAGTCGAGAAATAACAACAGATCAGGAGAAAATCAACATACTAAAAAAATAAAAAAACAAGCTCATAAGACCAAAGATATCAAAGGTCATATGACCTCACATATGGAAAATGAAAATGAAAATGAAAATATAAATGAATATGGAATTGAAAATAAAAATCAATTATCGAAAATCAAAAATTTTCAAATTCCAGAAATTTCAGAGTTGGTCGAATACTTTGAGTTGAGACATTCAACCGAAATCGAAGCAGCCAAGTTTTATAATTTCTACCAATCTAAAAACTGGATGGTGGGCAAATCAAAAATGAAAGACTGGAGGGCTGCAGCTAACGGATGGGTTTTGCGGAATAAGACAGATTTTAAAAACGGAGGACAAAAACTGGACAGAACAGACCAAAACAAAATGACCACAATTGCAGCATTGCACAAATTAAATCAAAAAATAGAATCGAATGAAGTTTGAACTTTGGAACGCTGAACCATTTTTGCGAGATATCCCAAAAGGGAACCGAGCAGAAGAAATTTTAAAGATTGTTCACAAATACTTGGATTATCGAAACATCGAACAGAGCGAAGGGCAAAAGATTGTCCTGGTTGAATTCATTTTAGAAGAAATAAAAAACTTGCCATTTTTAAAATCCTATGCAATTCGTTGGGCATTAAACCAGTTCACAGATTCCACAAACCACAATGTTAGTGCCGCCGTTGTGATGGCAATGATCAAGAAGGGATATTCGCACGAGGTTCACAAAGAAACTTTGAAAAAATGGGAACTTGAGGACCAAAAAAACAGACTTGCACCGCTAACTGAGGCGCAAAAAGAAGAATTAAACGCTAAAGCAAGGGCAGACGCATGGGCGGTATGCGTTGACCAGGTTGCGAACTCCAATGTTGACTTTGAAAACCCGAATTGGAGAAATGCGTCTTACTATCTGTCTAAAGAATTAGCCTACACGCTCACAGATGAGTTGAGGCGTGATTTTAACGCCTTAGCCATAGAAACTATCAAGAAAGAATTAAAAGCCGTCACAATTGATCTAAATGCGTCAAAAGATGAACGCTCAAGGGCAACTATTTTGTTTTCGGACATTATCAGTAACAATTTTGAAGACAAAGACCTTCAATCCAAAATTGATTCATTGAGGCGAAAAATGATTGTTAGGAATTATATTGAAACAAATTGTATATAATCTAAAAATAAAAAAAATGAAAAAACATTTAATGCTTGACATTGAAACTATGGGAAATCAAAGCTATTCTGCCATATTAAGTATAGCTGCCGTATATTTTGATATTAATACTGGTGAAACTTATGATGAGTTTTATAAATGTATTGATTTAAAATCTTGCTTAGATAAAGGGTTAGTTATTAATGCTGACACATTGGTTTGGTGGTTTGGGCAAAATGAGAGCGCAAAAAAGAGATAACCAAATCTGATAAATACAGCTTAGGAGAAGTATTAGATGACTTTTCTGAATTTTGCACAAAAGATTGTGAGATATGGGCAAGATCTCCAAGGTTTGATTGCGGCATTTTACAAAATGCGCATGACAGATTAGATATGCCAATCCTTTGGGATTTTAGAAAAGAAAGATGTGTCAGGACATTAGTCAGCTTTAATGAAAAAATAAAGGACTCTGTTTTAAGAAAAGGCGACGATCATAATCCATTACATGATTGCAAAAATCAAATTAAATATACTGTTGAGTGCTATAGGTCAATAACTGAATAACAATTTTGTTAGTTTATATTTATTTTATTATGAAAAAGAAACCAAAGGTTAAGCCAAAGCCTAAAACTAAAATGTAATTTAGGAGTAAGTGACGGATTTTATGTCCGTCACTTTAAAAAAAACAAGAAAAAGAAAAATTACATATTTGTCTAATATCAGGTGGGAAAGATAGCCAAGCAACCGCCATATTTTTAAAAAACCATGGGATTAAATCAACACATATATTTTGTGATACAGGCTGGGAAGATGAAACTACTTACGAGTTTTTAAAAGAGTTTGAGGAGAAATTAGGAAGTGAAATTATTACCTTAAAAGGTGAAAGAGCTTTTGTTGAATTAGCAAAACACAAAAAAAGATTTCCATCCACAAAAGCTAAGTTTTGTACCGAAGAATTAAAGATTAAACCAACTATTGATTTTATACTAAATCAAACTCAAGATGTTGTTATCTATCAAGGCATAAGATGGGAGGAGAGCAAAAATAGATCAACTTTTGAAAAGTCAGATGATTTCTTTAAGCATTATTTTGAGCCATATGGATATGATAAAAAAGGGAAGCCTAAATTATATACTTATCGGAAAAAAGATATAATAATGTGGCTTAAAGAATATCAATGCTCGGTTGAAAGGCCAATTATTAGTTGGAGTACACAGCAAGTATTTGACTACATTATTGATAATGGGTTTATGCCAAATAAATTATATAAATATGGATTCACAAGGGTAGGCTGTTTCCCTTGCATTATGTGTACTAAAGATGAAATTGCAAAAGTAGTTGAGTATAATCCAAGCAAAATAGATTATTTAAAAAATCTTGAAATAGAGATGGGTGGTAATTTTTTCCCACCAAATTACATACCTATAAGGTTTTGTTCAAAAAAAGTAAATAAGATTGATAAAGAAACAGGAAAGAATGTTGCCGTTGGGATTCCATCAATAATGGACGTTGTAAATTATGTGAAGCAAAAGAACTATGGGTCTGGTTTATTTTCTGGTAGTTTTTGCCAAAATGAAATGTTACCGTGTGAATAATATTAATAAATTTTAAAACAAAAAATGATTAACACAGAAAGCATTGCCATAAGAAGGCTAAAGGAAATAAATGATAAAAACTCTGAAACAAAAGAATACTCTTTAGGTGATGTTCTTCTTGTGGGAAAGTATGAGGAAACACTTAGAGAATGTGGGTGGGAAAATAAAGACATTGTTTCACTTTCAAAAAATTATTATAACAATGCAATGGATATCAGTTAAAGACAGGCTCCCGGAAGTTGGGCAATATATTTTGATTTGTAACTCAAATGCAGATGAAGACAATATAGTATGTGAGGCTGTTTATCTTGACAATTTTTTTTATATTAGTCAGATAAATGAAAGGGCAGAGCTTGTCACACACTGGGGTCCACTACCTGAACCGCCAAAAGATTAAAACAATGGACAAAATAGATCAGAATGTAAGAGGTAATGAAACATTAAGTTTTAATTACGAAACCGGAATATATGAGGCAACTTGTAGGTTAAGAATAAATACCCATAGGGCCGGACCTGGAAGGTTGCAGCAAATGTACACTAACTTATCAACCGGAAAAACCTATTGGAAGGATGTCGAAATAGACAATTTTCAAGATTAAAGTAAAGCCACAACTTGACCAAAACGTAAAAAAGTAAAGGTATAGATTAAAAAATGTCCAGTTTATTTCACATAAAACAAGACAAAAAAATGGCTACTAACTTTTTGCGTATATACGAGGTACGCCTTAACGAAATTTTAAATTATAAACAAATGCTTGTAGGCGTATCTTGTATATACTCTATTATAAGCTGATTAAATTTTTGAGCGATGGAATGGATAACAACCAAACAAATACAAAGTTCTGATGGTAAAACGGAAAGTATACGATGTGAACTATGGCTAAACTTTGAGCCAACACAATGGAATAAAAAAACAAAGTCGCCTGTTTTGGAAATATATTTCTATGATAAAAAAGTAGAAGGTGGTTGGTGGATTGACAATGCAAAAACAAAATGGTATGTGCATCCACCGCAAAAGCAATGTGAAATAAAATTCACTTATTTTCAAAGACAACCAATTGAAAAGTTTTATTCAAGTGAAAAGAAAATACCATATAATGATTTCAAGATTGGATTTTTGCAAGAAGAAAGCAATAGAAATATTTACAAGTAAACTAAATGACATCGTTTTGCAGTGCGGTGGAAAAATTTAATTTGCTTATAACGGTTTGCAGCTAACCGAAGGCAGGGAATTTAACCACAAAACAACAATGGAACCACGAAACTTGAACATAGCACAAAACTTTCTTAGGAGCAGTAAACCCCTGCTTTTGGTTAGGTGCTGTTATACGCTGCCCTTATTGAATGATTATTAACAACTTAAATATAAATAAAATGGAATTACAAGAAAAAAGAGAAAAAATTGCAATGCTTGGTGGTTATAAATTAATCACAAACTTTCCACCTCACGTTTGGCAAAACTCCTACAAAAAACTAACAAGCATATCTTTTGACAAAGACAAAATGTTTGGTGATTTGATTAGGATAGTGGATGATTTGGAGCATAGCCACGATTTAATAATTGAAGTTAAAAGAAGTCAATGCACAATTAAGAAAATGCACCTTACAAGCAATAAGACAATAATTGATGTTGATGGCGAAGGGTCAAAACAAACTGCAATTTTTGAAGCACTATGTCAACTCGAAGTCGGTCTTTAGGGTTGCGTATAACGGTCGGGTATATGCTAGGTTGGGGATTTCGGAGACGAAATTTTCAATCGAAGCACAATGACCCCAATCTTGCATATACCTTGTTATAGCCAGTGCTTTTTATTAATTAAACAATTAAAATAAATAATATATGAACTCAACAGACAAAGCAAGTCAAATGATAATTGACTTACAGGATAAAAACGTAAAACTAAGAATTGGTCTTGGAAAACTATTGCAGATTTGCAAGAATACAAAAATGAATGAAGAATCAGAAAGTTGGAATCATTTTATGGGACTTGCTCAACAAATGATGGATGAAACAGACCCAAATGGTAAATGGAACGGTATTCGTCTTTAGCATTGGCTATAACTGCTAGCGGCATGAGCAGTAGCGGATTTGAAACACAAAACTTTAAATAACAGATAATTATGATAGTAGAACAAATGTTGAATAACGCACCGAAACCGCTATTGCACATAGCCGATGTTAGTGGCAGTGCTTTGTTCAATGCGGACTGTATGGATATTTTACCTCTTATTCCTGATAAATCGGTTCAACTTATTTTGGCAGATTTGCCTTATGGAACGACTGGATGCAAGTGGGACAGTATAATACCATTTGAGCCACTTTGGGAGCAATACGAAAGGATTATTAAAGACGATGGGGCAATAGTATTGTTTGGCTCACAACCATTTACAAGTGCATTAATAATGAGCAACCCAAAACTTTTAAATATGAGTGGGTGTGGGAGAAAAGCAAAACTTCAAACTACGTTCATTGCAAATACCAACCATTAAAAGCACACGAAAATATTTTGGTATTTTCTAAATATCCATCTGCTCAAAACTCCGCTAAAAAAAATATGATTTACAACCCACAATTTACAATGGCAGAACCATACAATAAAGGAAAGGTTAGTAATTCAAATGGTGTTTTGACAGGTGGAAGAAAAGAAAGGGTTGAAGTAAAAAGTTTGGATGGTAAGCGATACCCACGAAGCGTTCAGTATTTTAGAACTGCTGAATGTGAAAATCAAGTTCATCCTACTCAAAAGCCACTTGCTTTATTAAAGTTTTTGGTTGCTTACTCAAATGAAGGAGAAATAGTGTTAGATAATGTAATGGGTAGCGGAACTTGTCCACTTGCAGCTAAAGAGTTGAACCGTTCTTTTATTGGAATTGAAAAAGAGGTAAAATATTATGATTTGGCAGTTGCTCGTGTGTTCGGGTAGCATTGCCACTAACTACTTATATGCACACCTTTAGTAAACATATACAACGTATTTTGTCGGATATGAACATATTAAAAAATTAAATCACAATTAAATAAAAAAATGAGTACAATAACTTTAGAATGCAATGTTACCGAGTTTGACATAATTCCTAAAAGAAAAAACGATGAAAATGTTTTTGCAATAAACAATAACTGTTTGATTATAAATCTTATGGATTCAAGAAAAGATAAAATTTTAACACAAACTGAAATCTCAAAAGAAGATGCTGTCGAACTTGCAAAATTAATTTTTCTAAAATACAATAATTAAAATGAGTATATTTAAAAAATCATCAATGGAGTTAAATGTTCTAAGAACAGAAGATGGATATATTGATTTGCCAAAAGATATAATTTATAGATCAGGGGATCATATAATTATAAACGATAAAGAGTATGTAATTGAAATAGTGAAATACCATGTATATAATGGTAAAATATTTCAAATAACTTATATTCCTTTAAAAGATAATGCAACAACAAAATAAATTAAAACAAGTGAAAAGCGGTAATCGAAAAAAAGCAAATAAATAGACTTAATAAATTCGTTGAAAAATACAACGAAAAGCTGTATGATGCATTTTGTGATAATCATAAAACAGGTAATTATATGGATTGGAAATCAATTAAAATACAAAAGATAATAGATTTTGCCACTAAGAAGTTAAAGCATAAAAATAATAACGGATATCAAACATACTGGACACTATTTATCCGATGGATAAAATTTAATAAATTATCTTATTCGCCAAATTAAACAACCCATATCACACCTGTCAGTTTAGACCTGACAGGAAAACTATAAGACATGAGAATATCCGGCTTCTACGCTAATCTCCAGGGCGAGATAATTGAGATAGTGGACCAACCACTCACCAAGTACAACAAACACGTATGGCCCACAAGAGAACAAGCGGAGGGCGCAATGGCATTGGCTGAGTGTATATGAGACTTTACCATTTGGAATTCCCAGGAAAACAAACTGAGGAAATTCTCAAACCGAAAAAGTGGCCCGAATTTTCAAAGAAGCATTTGGACCTATTCATTAAATCTCTACCGTTATTTATCTAAAAATATTTTTGCACAACCCATTGATATTAAATAAATTCTTAATATTTTTGCAGACACTTCTTGACTATAGAAAGCACTTAAAGAAACACTTTTGGTATGGCTGTTATTTAGCATTATATACCTAATTGTTGTTTTGATTGTATGAAAATAGCTTAACAATTCCGGGATTTTCGGCTCACGGAGGAATAAATGTTATTTTAGAATGGGCAAATAGATTGTCCGAATTTCATGAAGTGACATTGATAACTTCTAAGTTGGGAAACATCAATGGTATCCATTGGAGAGAGGCTGTCAAAGTCACTACTGATATTTATTTAAGAAATATGACTGCCTGATAATTTGCAGTCCACACATTCTTTTTACTGGAAAGCAAACATCTTCCTGAAGTGTTTTGTGTTTATGCAGATGTTGGAGGACAAATTTAAGCCTCAAGACATTGTTTGGCAAAGAGCGTGTAAAGCATTTTACAATGCTAATACCCGATGTTTTATATATCGGAATGGAATTATGAGAAGAAATCAAAAGATCAAACGACCAGGATGTTTATTTAGGAAATGGAGTGAACTTTGATTTATTCCCTTTGGAGACTCCCGAAAAAGAAAATGTGATACTTGTTGAAGGGTGGGAGCCAAGCAATCCTACAAAAGACGTGGATTACGTGGGGGCAAGAGTGGCAAAGGAACTCAAAAAATTGTATGGCTGTAAAGTTCTTGTTTATTCTCAATTGCCTTGCAAAGAGTACATGGAAGTCCCTGACGAATATCATGTTAAACCAAATTTGGAAACATTGAACAGTCTTTATCGGAGGGCCAAGATTTTCATCAAGGCTACAAAATGTGACGCAAGAAGCACCGCACCACTTGAGGCAGCAACAAAGCAATGTGTTGTAGTTCGTGGAATTGACAGAGGGGATGATGATTTAGACGTAAGCAATTGTTACAAAAACAGATTACAATTTTCAGCACGTTTTAAATTCGGCTAAGTTCGCTTTGAAAATTACTTGCATGGAATTTTGAAGGCTCAGGAATTGCAAAAGAAATATAGTACAATTCGACTGGCCCTATATGATGGGAATTGTAAATGAAGAAATAAGCAAATAATTTAAAATCAATAAAAAATGGAACAGAAAATTAATGAAATCGAATTGAACGGCATTAAATATGTGCCAAAAGACAGCATTTTAAAACCTGAATTTACAGGCGACATTAAAATAGTTGTATTACAGCGTGGATGGGTTTATATTGGTAGGTTTGAAAGAACCGGTAATGATTGTAAACTTCATAATTCATACTGCATCAGAACATGGGGAACTACCAAAGGATTGCAAGAACTTGTTAACGGAGCGACCTCAGCGACTAAATTAGACAAGTGCGAAGGCGTTGTAGAATTTGATTGGCTTACAGTAGTTCATACAATTACCGTAAATAAAGAATCATGGAAGCAAATCGGATAAATATTAATTTCGAAGATTCACAAAATACATACGGGGACGGGGACGGTTACGGTTACGGTTACGGGGACGGTTACGGTTACGGGGACGGGAACGGGAACGGTTACGGTTACGGTTACGGTTACGGGGACGGTTACGGGGACGGGGACGGGGACGGGTACGGGGACGTTACGAGGACGGGGACGGGTATTAAAAGAAAATATAAATGAAAACTTTAATTTTAGGTTGTGGTTCCCATGTGAACACCAAAGAAAAGGACCACATATACTGTGATTTAAGACCTTATCAGAACGTGGATGTTGTTCATGACCTTGATGTTTACCCTTGGCCATTTGAAGATAATTCAATTTTGAATATTTCAGCAGTCCACCTGGTAGAGCATTTAAAAAACGGATTATTGCCGTTCATGGATGAATGTTGGCGAATTCTCATGCCTGGGGGAGCATTGTATATTGAAACACCTTGTGCAGGGATGGACCCTGATTTGGAGTTTGCAGACCCCACTCATGTGAGATGTTACCGACCGTACACATTTACAAATTATTTTCTTAGGTCTGGAAATTGGAAAGCTGAATTACACAACAAGAGCCTGGAATATACTTCATTTATCAGTTCGGAATCAGGCTCAAATAAGAATTGCATCATTGTTCACTGTAACGCAATTAAATGATTGGAATAGTTGCCATAATATACCAGGAAAAATATTGGAAGGAAACTGAACTCTTTTGGCTCAGACAAACGACCCAGTTTATTTGGTTGACCGGAAAGGAGTTGGTTCAATGAGTGAGGCGTACAACACCGGGTTCAAAGAGGCAATGAAGGATAAGGAGTATGAATGGATTTGGTTTGTCTCCAATGTGACTTTTAAAATTAAAGATTGGCAGAATATAAAAACCTGCCAATACTTTGACTGACTATGCAGCTATCAACCCGGTTTATAATTCTGACCATGCCCATTTAAGGCCCGGACATTCTGAATTTTCAGTTTACGATATTCCATTTGTGGAGTTTACGGCCCCATTGGTTCGTGCCAGTGTATTCCAAAGAAAACCCACTTGATGAAATGTTGCCTTATTGGGGACAAGACTTAGACTGGTCTTACAGGGTGAAACAGAACGGATGGAAACTGGCAGCCTGTTCAGAAATGGTTTTGGGTCATAGCTATATAAGGGAATCAGAACCCAACAAGATTACAGAGCAGAGGAAAAAATTAAGATTCCAAACTGATGCCGGAACCCATAGAGACTGATTGAGAAATATGGACAAGATTGGAAAAGATTATTTGGCCAAAAATTAAAATATGCAACTTGACAAAACAGGAAGGGAAGAGAGGTTAACTTTTGGAAAGGATTTGTAAAACTCAAAGATTCTTTAACCCAATGGGTCCCGGAAATTAAGACCGAGGAATTAGATATGGGAGTTTACAGATTTCTGAGAGATATGGATAATCCAAAAGTCTTAGGATGTCGGCTCCGGAGTGGTTTCAATTCTTAACGGAACGGTAAAGACCTTGACGCAGCAGACCCACTGGCAGAAGATTATAAGCAGATATTTGACTATGAGGCTCACAGACTTATTCCACCGCTACCATTTGCCGGGAGAAGTTAGGGCAATTTCCAGATCAATACGATGTGGTTCATGAGTAATGCCATTGATCATTCAGTTGATCCTCATGTTGTTTTTAAGAATTTGATTGATGCGACAAAGAACGGAGGGATTCATTATAATCCAGGGTTTTGAGAATGAGGCAATTTTGAAAATTACGAGGATTTCATCAATGGAATATCACCCAGGATGGGGGTTCATATTTACGTGCTGTAAGGAAGAATGAAAGACCAAGACAGTTAATTGATGAAAGGATTGAGCCATTTTCTATTCACAAAAAATAAATTTGAACACAAATCTTGGTTTGTATGGATAGCACAAAAAGTAGTATAGACACCTTATTAGTTGATTGTGATGGAGTTCTTACGGATGGAAAATGTACATGGACCACACCGGAGAAAAACCATTTAAGGCGTTTAACTCAAAGGACATCAGAGCCATCAGGGGAGATTGTGGCAATGGGAATCAGGGTTATAATTGTAACTGCAGATGATGGCAGCATCAATGCCAAATATGCCGGAGAAGGTGGGGAGCTGAATTGATTCAATCCAGGGACAAAGGAAAGTTGCCTTTTGAAAGTTTTGGTAAATTCTGGGTGGTATGTGATGATGTCTGGGACCCTTTAATGGCACTAAAGGCAGACAAAGTATTTTGTCCTATGAATGTTGATGCAAGTATTTTAAGACTAGCCCAACCATAATTCAAAACAAGGAGGTGAGGGCGTTATCGCTGAGGGTGGTAAGATGGATTTAGTTTATGTCTTGGGATCGGGTTCAAGATGGGGGGGATAACGAGCTGAGATATTCCTGAGATCGGTTGAGAAGTATTTAACCGGCGAGACAAAATTTTCCTTGTTGGAAATAAGCCGGATTGGGTCAAAAACGTGACGCATATTCCAAGCAAGATATACCATGCAAAGAGTGTTCGATTAAGGAAAAGATTTTAGCAGCCTGTTACGATCATAGACTCAGTGAGGACTTTTTTTTTGAATGATGATCATATTTTTTACAAAAACAGAAACATATGAAATAAAATCGTATTTTTACGGCACACTAAGCGAATGGATTAACCGAAGATCACCGAAGGAAAGGTATTTCAGATGCCTTTCAAACGCCAAGGCAGAATTAGAGCGTTTCGGGTTGCCCACTTACCATTTTGATATACACGTTCCGATTGTTTATAACAAAACCCGTTTCATTCAGGCAATGGATACCTACAACTGGAATCTTACTGAGGGAATGGTAATAAAATCACTCGAGGGGAACACCCTTTTTGAAAACCCTGTAGAGTATTTGGACTGCAAGATAAACGAAGGAATAAATTTGGAGCAAATCGAAAAAGGGTGAAAGGTAGATTTTGCTTTTCATTTGGCGACAAGGGGTTGAATATGCACTTAAAATACTTTCCTGAATAAGAATTTTTAGACCCATCGAAATATGAATGAGTTTATATTTTGCAATCGGTTTATTTTCGGGAATATTATTAGCGTGGTTTAAGAGTTGGTTGAAGGAATTTCTTGAAAAGATGGACGAATACGACCCTTGGAATCAATACTTAAAATTTTATAAAATGGCACAGAGCAGAGTTAAAAAGAAAAGGAGAAAAAGAAGTAAAAGCCCAAGTATGGCTAACGCAACACAGCGTAAGAAATTTGATCGAAACGCAAAGAGAGCCGGAATGAGTTTGACTGATTATTTTGTGGAAAGATGTTGCTAAACGGGAATTGTGATTTGACTTTTTCATTTACTCCCCTGGTGTTATCATGATCTACATCAGGAGGTTTTAAAGATTGAAAATTTGGAGAAATGAAAACGGCAACATTAATTAAAAGGACATTTTTGTTTTTATTGCCACAGCATTACCATTGTTGTGCGAGAGGGTTATAAAAATTACACAACAACAAAGCCGAAATGAATTTGTAGAGACTTCGTTAGAAGTAATGCTTTTTTACTCGGTTTGTTTTATGGTGAATTTTACCAATGGTTTGAAACCCACACCGACCCAATAATAAAGAAGGTGCAGGATTTTTTAATCGAAGAAATAATGGGTTATGATTGACGATTATACAAGGAAGAAAGTGTATAAATTACAGGAAAGGTACAGAAACTTGAATCTGAAAATGAAATGCTTAAAAGGAAAATTGTTGACATAATGCACATTTTTAGTGATGTTTTATTTCATCAAAAAAGTTTCAAATGAAACAGTTGCAAGGTTATCAAATTTAAAAATTTTTGAGTAATGGATGATTTACCAAAGTGTTTATATTTGTTATGTTGTGGTTTAGTTTGATATTAATTATTGAGTTTGTAGTTGATTACTATTATAAAAAGACAAAATGACAGCAACACGATTGAAGGCTTATCCGTTGCGGTAATCGTAATTTATGCAGGAATCCTTATTGCGGCATTTAGCGGAGAGGATGAGCCAAATTAACCAAATTGTTGAACCCACCGAAATGGTATTAAAACGTCTAAACCAATGGAAACAATAGTCACCATAATAGTTATATCACTGTTTGCGCCCGTCTTGAACGCATTCAAAGTAAACAGCGATCAATCCTCAATGCAGAGGCAACTGGAATCACAACACCAACAAATACAAGCACTCCAAAGCAAGATTGGCAGCATTAGAGCCAAAGGATGAGATAGACCAATTCATGGACAAAATCAATAAAATATAAATGAACATATCAGGTAAAATCCACAAGATATTTCCAGAAGAAAGGAAATCGGACAAATTCACAATGAGAAACTTTGTCCTTGACACTGGCGCAAGGTATGGCAATCTTGTAATCTTCCAATTGACAAACGATAAATGCGACCTTGCCGACAAAGTAAAGCCAGGTGACAATGTTGATGTCTCATTCGACATTGTGGGCAATGAATCAAAAGAAAGGTTTTTCGTAAACCTGAACGCATTTAAGATTGAAAAGGAACTAATCAGAGCCTAAAAGTATTTTAAACAAAATGCGCCTTAATATTCAGAAAAGGATTGATGAAGTGGTTTAAAAAAGAAACTTATTAAATGGCCAAGGAAAATATAATCAAAAAGTCAGATTTAATACCTGATAATAAGAACCTAATAAAGGTTCTGAATTGGGACAGGAATTAATAAAAAGTCCATTCAAAATTCGGGGCAGGTCGATCAATTTAATAGATAAGAATAACTGAATCATTGCAGGAACAAAACAACTGAAAATTTTGAAGGTGAAGACGTTTTAGTAATCGAAACAACTGGAGAAAAACTAATCGCTGTAAAGAGAACGGACATAGACTTGGACAGTCCTGAAGGCAGAGAAATGGCACTCGCTGACAATGCAACTGCAAAAGAGAATATTGTTTTTGATGCAGGAATTGATTGAGGCAGAGGTTGGGGAGGCGGTTGTTTGTGAAGAGTGGCGGTAAAAAAACAGTAAAGTTAGAAGTCGAAGAAGATGATTTTGATGTTCCAGAAGGTGGAATAGAGACAGATATTGTACTTGGATTTATTTGAGATTGAGAGCATAGGTTGCTTTGTGGGGATAGTACCAACCCTGACCATATAGAAACACTTATGTGGCGTTTATCCTGACTTGATACACACCGACCCTCTATGGCATGAATGCTGTAGTAAAAGCGGAGTATTAAAAGCGAGCTGACGGAACAGATATAATGGGTGACGACAACCCTTTGATATTGCGATGATGCGTCTACTTCTTATTTATTCATTATACCCAAATTCAAAGCAGATTTGTAGCTTAATTACCTGATTGCCCCCAGCTTACCCTTGATATGCGAATGTTGGTTTCAGGGGGGATAAAAACAATGGCGAATCGTGACCAAACAGACTATGGAGTTGGTGAGGGCAAACTCTAGAAGGTAGTAAGACAATCAATCTTCGCCAAGTGAAAAACAAACAGAGTCCATCCAACATTAAAAGCCAGTAGCCTTGTTCTCATGGATAATGAAGCGGTTTAAGGTTCCTATCAAGCAAACACTTATTAAGGATTATTTTGGTGGAAGCGGAACCATGGTGGTTGCCGCAGAACAAATGGGGAAACAGTTCTTTTAATGGAGCATGCCAAAATACTGACAAATTATAGCTGACCGAATGTTAAAACTCGAACCTTGCGTTAATAATTAAAAAAGAACGGAGAAAGATATAATGCCGAAGCCAAGTAAGCAAATAATAATTGATTCAATCATTAAAGGGATTGAAAAGGGCAAAGATTGAGGCCCCTTGCTGGTCCATTTAAGCAAAAAAATGGATATTGAGCTGGGTGAGATTTGATAGGTATTTAAAACAGCAAACGAACAGCATACAGAGGCCCAACAAGCCATCAAAAGTAAAATTGGTTGATATTGATACCCCAGGCTAAGTGATTAGTTGATGCCCCGTAAAAAGCAAAGGGAGAGAAGCCATTGAAGAAAGGAAGGAACTTATCCATTATAGCAACTAGTAAAATAAAGGTAAAAGGCCTTTGTTATTGGTGGCAAGATTGTTGGAATACCCGGAAGAGCCGAGCCATAATGATAGAAAAACATTATGAGTTAAACAAAATAGAGGGAAGTTATCAGCCACAAAAATAGAGGCCGAAATATCTGGAAGTGTTAAAACAGTGATTCAACTATTTGAAGATCAACCACTATTGATTGAATGAGGCCAGAAATTCGAACTAGTAAGTGAAAAAGCAAATAGAAAGCAACTGAACGGTCCTATCCAAAAGGTTTTGATAAGCGAAGGATTGAAAACAAATAGAGTCATGGTGGGCGGTAAGGGGTGGAAAGACCTTCGTAATTTTGTACTGGTTTTCCATTTGTTGGCCCGAAATTACCCAAATTCAAAATGGGGTGGTTGTGAGAGAAGACCCTCTTGCACTCCTAAGACTACCACAATTCCAAGTTTTAATAAATTAATTGATGCATCGAAAGTATTTGCAAATGGAATTATCTAGTACCGATAACTTATACCTATAACAACGGAAGCCAAATAATTTTCAAACCTGAGAGGGCTATCAATGATCGGATTTGGAATTCATTTCCTTTTGGGGTTAGAATGTAACGGTTTATTCTTGAACAGGCGGAAGAATTCACATGGTTAATGTATATTATGGCATTGCAAAGAGCGGATCACATTACATCGACCCGATGCCGTAGCTTTCCTTATATTTTCATGTCATTTAATCCGGAGTCAGACATGGACAAAAGAAAAGCATTTACATTCCATTCAGAGAAGGAGGTTTAAAAATACAAAGGTTTATTATCAAGAGGCAGCATTGCCTTCTGGATAATCCTCATGTCAGCCAGTGTAAAAGAACAACAATGGGAGTCCTGGGAATGTTGCCTCAGAAGAAACAGAAGGCCCGAAATGATTCAGGGAGACTGGACAGATTTCTTTGAGGGAAGAACTCTCGGTTGTATCTTATTCAGACCATCCCACTTACGGTGTGAAAATTTGCAGTTTGATGATTACCATCCGACTTTACTTATGCATATGGATTTTTTAAACGATTCTCCGACCATTATTTGGCCTATTTTCATCAATTGATTAGGACAAGCAAACAGAAGGCGGTGGAAGGTATTTTCTTTGAAGGAATTTTCTATTGAAGGTGGAACAGAGCGCTTTATGTAAATGAGGCAGAACAGATTTTGATAATGAGTTAAAAGGCGGAAAGGATTTTCATATGTCACTGGTGACGTATCAGGAACCCAAAGATACCAGGGGAATTTACGGACCATGAAATCATTCAGCGAGTGAGAAGTACCCCATTATCCAGATTTATTGACACAAGGTCTAGGAACCTCAAAAATGGATTTCTCTCAAGAGACATTCAAGGCTTATAGCATTCCATAAATGATTTGGTCTTTGTAGATTGTGGAAAATGCCTCGATCTTAGCGGAAAGAATTGAGCCTTGCGGAAACCCAATGAGAACGGGAGGGGATTGTTTAAAATCGCAAGGCATACAAGATGGACAGTTTCCTTTGATGCGATGAGATACGGAATTCATGCCGTGTAGTTCGGACAGTGATGTAGTTCAATTGGCGAGGGTAAGCATGGAGAGAAAAGTAAACACCTAAACAATGAGATACCGGACTTTGCTTTTGTTATTTTCTTTATGTTAAAGAGGATAAAATCAATTCAAGTACAGAACCAA
>JADJNH010000009.1 GCA_016714365.1 Candidatus Vicinibacter affinis
TTCCTGAGTCAGTTTGGGAGCTCGCAAACTTGGAGGAGCTTGGACTCAACAACAACAACCTCAAGACCATTTGTCCTGCAATCGCCAAACTCACCAAGCTGAAGAAGCTTTTGCTTGGTTGGAACCCGTTGGAGGGCTTCCCGGAAGCTGTGTGCAAGCTGGAGCAATTGGAGTGTTTGTATGCTGGTGGCTGCCAATTGAGTGTTCTTCCTTCCTCCTTCGCCTCTCTTCGCAATCTGCTGGAACTCAATCTTGGCGGCAACGCCTTTGAGCAGTTTCCTGAAGTGATCTGCGAGTTGAGGAGCCTGAGGAAGCTGTGGCTGCATGGCAACAAGCTGTCGTCTCTTCCTCAATCGTTTGCCAATCTTCGAGAGCTGAGAGAGCTCGATATTTCGAACAACCGCTTCAAGGAGTTTCCTCAAGTGGTGTGCGAGCTGCTGAATCTGGAGAGTCTCTACATTGTGAGGCAACCAATTGAGCGAGCTGCCTCTGGCCATCACCAAGCTTGTTCGCTTGAAAATCTGAATTTGGAGCGAAACTCGTTCACCAGCTTTCCTCTGTTTGTTGGCGATTTGCCTCAGCTTTCAGACTTTTACTCATCAGGTTTGTTCAATCTGCTCATTTCCATTTCTCACTCTCTTGCTCACAATTGGTGCAGGCAATCCTCTTCAGGGTCCACAAAGAGGCCTCTCAGATGCCAATCTGCTCCACTTCCTCCAACAGCGTCGAGAGATTGCTCGACTGTCTGCCATCATTGGAGGAGGCTTCTGCTGTGAGGAGTCGAACGCGTGGACTCGATTTCTGGTTCGAGGACTGTACGATCCTCGACTGTTCATCTTCATTTTCGACTTTGCCTTTGACTTGTCCATTTTGGAGTCTGGTCGAAAGAAGGCTCGATTGGAGGAGGCCGATTGAGGCCATGACTGACTGATCGATTTGAGCAGTTTGGCGATCAATAAACGAGATCCCCTGCAGATTGGTTGGTGTGAGGTGTTGGTGGATTGGAGGTGGAGTGAGCAGTCGAGGGCTCTGTTTTTCCAAATTGCTGTCAAACAAACAAACCAAAAGCAAAACAGTACATTTCTGCGGCACTTGCCACTGAACTCCATCACCTTGCCGCCACTCTGCCTCCCATCGCCACTCCATGAGTCAGGAGCGGAAGAAGATTGAGGTGCGGATCGACAAGACCGATGATCCTGAGAGCAAGTTGAAGGCCGAGCTGGGTCGATTGAGTGAAGACGAAAGCAAAGAAGCCTTGCTGTTGAAAGTGAACGCGGAAACTGCGGCGGAATCGATCAAGTGGACAGGATCGCGAAAGCCCTTGTTGGGCTCAGCAAGCCACATTGGAGACTGGTGCTGTGGATTGGGTCCAATGGTTTGGAGAGTGTTCCTGAATCAGTTTGGGAACTCGCAAACTTGGAGGAGCTTCGACTCAACAACAACAAACTCAAGACCATTTCTCCTGCAATCGCCAAACTCACCAAGCTGAGGAGGCTCTGGATTGGATGGAATCCATTTGAGGGCTTTCCGGAAGCTGTGTGCAAGCTGGAGCAATTGGAGGTTTTGTTTGTTGATGGCTGCCAATTGAGTGTTCTTCCTTCCTCCTTCGCCTCTCTTCGCAATCTGCTGGAACTCAATCTTGGCGACAACGCCTTTGAGCAGTTTCCTGAAGTGATCTGCGAGTTGAGGAGCCTGAGGAAGCTGTGGCTGAATGGCAACAAGCTGTCGTCTCTTCCTCAATCGTTTGCCAATCTTCGAGAGCTGAGAGAGCTCGATATTTCGAACAACCGCTTCAAGGAGTTTCCTCAAGTGGTGTGCGAGCTGCCGAATCTGGAGAGTCTTAACATTGAAAACAACCAATTGAGCGAGCTGCCTCTGGCCATCACCAAGCTTGTTCGCTTGAAATCCCTGAATTTGAGTCAAAACTCGTTCACCAGCTTTCCTCTGTTTGTTGGCGATTTGCCTCAGCTTTCAGACTTCTTCTCATATGGTTGGTTCAATCTGCTCGTTTCCATTTCTCATTCTCTTGCTCACAATTGGTGCAGGCAATCCTCTTCAGGGTCCTCAAAGAGGCCTCTCAGATGCCGATTTGCTCCGATTCCTCCAACAGCGTCGAGAGATTGCTCGACTGTCTGCCATCATTGGAGGAGGCTTCTGCTGTGAGGAGTCGAACGCGTGGACTCGATTTCTGGTTCGAGGACTGTACGATCCTCGACTGTTCATCTTCATTTTCGACTTTGCCTTTGACTTGTCCATTTTGGAGTCTGGTCGAGTGTAGAGGCCGATTGGAGGAGGCCGATTGAGGCCATGACTGACTGATCGATTTGAGCAGTTTGGCGATCAATAAACGAGATCCCCTACAAAGATAGACAGAGATTGGTTGGTGTGAGGTGTTGGTGGATTGGAGGTGGAGTGAGCAGTCGAGGGCTCTGTTTTTCCAAATTGCTGTCAAACAAACAAACCAAAAGCAAAACAGTATATTTCTGCGGCACTTGCCACTGAACTCCATCACCTTGCCGCCACTCTGCCTCCCATCGCCACTCCATGAGTCAGGAGCGGAAGAAGATTGAGGTGCGGATCAACAAGGCCGATGACCCTGAGAGCAAGCTGAAGGCCGAGCTGGGTCGATTGAGTGAAGACGAAAGCAAAGAAGCCTTGCAGTTGAAAGTGAACGCGGACAACTGCGGCGGAATCGGTCAAGTGGACAGGATCGCGAAAGCCCTTGTTGGGCTCAGCAAGCCACATTGGAGACTGGTGCTGTGGATTGGGTCCAATGGTTTGGAGAGTGTTCCTGAGTCAGTTTGGGAACTCGCAAACTTGGAGGAGCTTCGACTCGACAACAACAAACTCAAGACCCTTTCTCCTGCAATCGCCAAACTCACCAAGCTGAGGAGGCTCTGGATTGGATGGAATCCATTTGAGGGCTTTCCGGAAGCTGTGTGCAAGCTGGAGCAATTGGAGGCTTTGTTTGCTTTTGGCTGCCAATTGAGTGTTCTTCCTTCCTCCTTCGCCTCTCTTCGCAACCTGCTGGAACTCCATCTTGGCGACAACGCCTTTGAGCAGTTTCCTGAAGTGATCTGCGAGTTGAGGAGCCTGAGGAAGCTGTGGCTGAATGACAACAAGCTGTCGTCTCTTCCTCAATCGTTTGCCAATCTTCGAGAGCTGAGAGAGCTCGATATTTCGAACAACCGCTTCAAGGAGTTTCCTCAAGTGGTGTGCGAGCTGCCGAATCTGGAGAGTCTCTCATGTGGGAAGCAACCAATTGAGCGAGCTGCCTCTGGCCATCACCAAGCTTGTTCGCTTGAAATCCCTGAGTTTGAGTGAAACTCGTTCACCAGCTTTCCTCTGTTTGTTGGCGATTTGCCTCAGCTTTCATTCTTCTACTCATATGGTTGGTTCAATCTGCTCGTTTCCATTTCTCTTTCTCTTGCTCACAATTGGTGCAGGCAATCCTCTTCAGGGTCCCCAAAGTGGCCTCTCAGATGCCGATCTGCTCCAATTCCTCCAACAGCGTCGAGAGATTGCTCGACTGTCTGCCATCATTGGAGGAGGCTTCTGCTGTGAGGAGTCGAACGCGTGGACTCGATTTCTGGTTCGAGGACTGTACGATCCTCGACTGTTCATCTTCATTTTCGACTTTGCCTTTGACTTGTCCATTTTGGAGTCTGGTCGAGTGTAGAGGCCGATTGGAGGAGGCCGATTGAGGCCATGACTGACTGATCGATTTGAGCAGTTTGGCGATCAATAAACGAGATCCACTGCAGACACAGATTGGTTGGTGTGAGGTGTTGGTGGATTGGAGGTGGAGTGAGCAGTCGAGGGCTCTGTTTTTCCAAATTGCTGTCAAACAAACCAAACCAAGAGGTTCCATGTGAACAGCAATTGGACATGGGTGAGTCGATCCTAAGTCGGGAGGGGAAGCCTGTTTTTAAAGGTGGGTTTGTTCCCCGGTAAAAAAGGGAAGAGTACCCAGACCCCCCGCGAAAGGGAAGCAGGTCAACATTCCTGCACCAGGACGTGGATAATGTTCTTTTTCAAAAGAGTGGCAACACAAACTGCACAATGCTCGGAGACGCCGGCGGAGAGCCCGGCAAGAGTTGTCTGTTCTTGTTAACAGCCTGACCTGGTGTGTGTGGCTTGCTTCTTTTGCGAGAGGCTGGCTACTACCGTCCTCCGGGACGGACACACTAGAATACCCTGGAATCAGATCATCTGGCGAGAGGGTTGACGTGGCTGGCAAAGCACTGCTGTATAGCGGTGTCCGGTGCCTCTTCGACGGTCCGTGAAAATCCGAGCCAGTGGAAGAGGTTTGTGGGTTTTGGATTGGGTTGGTTTTGGGTTGGCCGTCAAAAGTCAGCAGTATACTAGCCCCCACAACTCACACCAAAAACCTCTCGTATTCGCACCCCTGGTCGTACTGATAACCGCATCAGGTCTCCTAGGTGAGCAGCCTCTAGTCGATAGAAGAATGTAGGTAAGGGAAGTCGGCAAACTAGATCCGTAACTTCGGGAAAAGGATTGGCTCTAAGGGCTGGGTGTTTGGCGGCTCATCGGTTCTCGTGTGGGTGACTTGGTAGGTTTCCTGAGCCAGGCTCGGGGGAGGGACTGCCGCAAGGTGGACCAGCCCCTGCTTGGCTCGCCTATCCGGACGCCTTCGCTGCCGGTGCAGTCAAGAACACAATCAACAGCCAACTTAGAACTGGAGCGGACAAGGGGAATCCGACTGTTTAATTAAAACAAAGCATTGCGAGGGTCGGAAACGATGTTGACGCAATGTGATTTCTGCTCAGTGCTCTGAATGTCAAAGTGAAGAAATTCAAACAAGCGCGGGTTAACAGCGGGAGTAACTATGACTCTCTTAAGGTAGCCAAATGCCTCGTCATCTAATTAGTGACGCGCATGAATGGATTAACGAGATTCCCACTGTCCCTATCTACTATCTAGCGAAACCACAGCCAAGGGAACGGGCTTGGAAGAATCAGCGGGGAAAGAAGACCCTGTTGAGCTTGACATCAGCCTGACTTGGTGAATTGACTTGGGAGGTGTAGAATAAGTGGGAGGGGCAACCCGAGAGTGAAATACCACTACTCCTGATGTTAATTTACTTATTTCGTGGCGTAGGGCGGCGCTCTTCACGGAGTGTTAGTTCTGGAGCAAAGTTGGGTTCCTTCGGGGACTTAGCGACCTCAAGCGAAAGACAAAGTCAGGTGGGGAGTTTGGCTGGGGCGGCACATCTGCTAAACGATAACGCAGGTGTCCTAAGGTGAGCTCAATGGGAACAGAAATCTCATGTGGAATAGAAGGGTAAAAGCTCACTTGATTTTGATTTTCAGTATGAATACAAACTGCGAAAGCATGGCCTATCGATCCTTTAGAATTGAGGAATTTTCAGCTAGAGGTGTCAGAAAAGTTACCACAGGGATGGTTATTAGTTGTCCTAGTTCTTGAGTGGCTGGTTTCTCTTTGGTCTTCACTGGAAAGCAAGCGACACACCTGGATCAGGGGATGTTCTCGGCGTGGAGGTCCCTCTCCTTCTAAAGGGGGGACCACCACTGGAGGGTGCGACCCTGAGGCGAGCTCTTCACTAGGAGAGCCACCGCAACGCATGGAAAGGTGTGGCTCCCCCTCTTCTCTTCTTAGCAAGAGAGAGGGAGAGCTAAGGTACATGCTGCTCCGCCCCGCGAGGGGTGTGTGTGTTACCACCCCAAAAGAGTGGAAACACACACCAACCAACAAGGAAAGAAGGAACTGGCTTGTGGCAGCCAAGCGTTCATAGCGACGTTGCTTTTTGATTCTTCGATGTCGGCTCTTCCTATCATTGCGTCGCAGCAGGCGCCAAGTGTAGGATTGTTCATCCACCAACAGGGAACGTGAGCTGGGTTTAGACCGTCGTGAGACAGGTTAGTTTTACCCTACTGATGAGTGGTCACCGCGACAGTAATCCAATTTAGTACGAGAGGAACAGTTGGTTCGCATACTTGGCCTTGTCGGTTGACTGAAACGTCAGTGCCGAGAAGCTACCATGCGTTGGATAACGGCTGAACGCCTCTAAGCCAGAATCCATGCTGGAAAGGCGGTGATACGTTGAGGCCTCTGGGGCTCATAGTGTGCGTAAGCATAGGTGGTCTCTCTTTCGGGGGAGGCTACTCAGACCAAAGCAAGACTGGGCGCTGTGCGTTTCCGACTATTGGGAACGCACAACTCGGTTCAATCACAAGTGAAAGCGTGGCCCCGGGGGACAGATCCCTCGAAGACGACTTGGAGTAGAACGGGGTACTGTACGTGTGAGAGTGGCGTTTTTGCCACGATCCGCTGAGATTCAGCCCTTTGTTCTGAGATTTGTTT